>JBKBWE010000342.1:0-2634 GCA_046289145.1 Sediminibacterium sp. | reverse complement strand
AATCAAATACATGGAAGCATCACTGTTATTGTAGCTACTGTAGAAAAATACCAAACATGCCATACAGAGTAAATAAAAAGAGAGTAATGCTTTTTTCCTACTTTTAAAATATTGACTTACTAATCCAATTAAAATATCTCCAATTGCAATACCTACATAAGCAAACATAATGGCTCTGCCACTTTCTATCTTGTTTTCGCCATATAATGCACCTGCAAAACGATTGCTGAGATTCACTAAAATTCCAATCACGTACCAAGTTGGTAATCCAATTAAAATAGCCAACAAGTATTTTTTAAAACGTTTTTTATTATTAAAGAACATAAAGAAATTTCCTTTCTGTATGCCCACTTGTTCTTTTAAGCTATGAAACATACCACTCTCGGTAACAGAAATGCGCAATAATAATAAGCCAATACCCAATCCTCCTCCAATCATATAACAAAGCCTCCAATCATTGGTAAGCTTGTAAACAAAATAAGCAAACACTGCTCCAAACAAACCAATGCCAGCAACCAATGAAGTACCTACTCCTCTTTTCTCTTTAGGCAATAATTCGCTCACCAATGTAATGCCTGCACCCAATTCCCCTGCTAATCCAATACCAGCAATAAATCTGGCCCACGCGTATTGATCTACTGTTTGCACAAATCCTGTTGCAAAATTTGCTACAGAGTACAAAGCAATGGATCCAAATAATACACTCAATCTTCCTTTTTTGTCGCCAATGGTACCCCATAATACACCACCGATTAATAAGCCAACCATTTGCCAATTAATAATTTTTGTACTAGCAGCAATCACTTGAACACTATCTGATAATGGAATACCAATACCTGCTAAACTGGGTTCACGAACAATGGTAAAGAGTAATAAATCGTAGATGTCTACAAAATAACCGAGAGCTGCAACAATTACAGGAAGAGAAAATATACCATATTTTTTAGCCGTCATGTTGATTATTTCTTTTTATTAAATACCAATTTCATGATAACCGGCGCAGTAGTAACTGCTACAATTCCTAGAACAATAATTTCTAAATGGTCTTTTAAATCAAATCCAAATTGTGCCAATATCCATTTTTGTAAAAAATGTCCAGCAAAAAGCATACTACCTACCCAAGCCACACAACCTACTACATTAAAAAAGCTGAATTTCTTTTGATCCATTTGCACAATACCTGCAACAATAGGAGCAAAAGTTCTTACAATTGGAATGAAACGTGCAACAATAATTGCACCACCCCCATGCTTTTCATAAAACTCATGAGCCTGTTGCAAATAGCGTTGTTTAAAAAACATATTTTCTTTCCATTGGTACATGGCAGGACCTACTTTTCTACCAAACCAATATCCTGTTGTATTTCCGATAATACCAGCTGCAGAAATAAGCAACATGATCAATAATAAATCGAAAACTTCATTACCAGTTGGTATAAATTCATTGGCTAAATTGGTACTGTAAATACCTGCAACAAACAACAAACTATCGCCTGGCAAAAAGAAACCAGCGAACAATCCTGTTTCTGCAAATACCACAAACAAGATCAACCATAAACCACCATGCTCAATATAAAACTGAGGCTGCAATAAATTGGTCCAATGAAACTCTAATAAAATTTGCATCAACATAAGACTACATTAATTCAGTTTATGATTGCAGTTCAACTGCTCCTTCTTCTTGTAATTCTCCTTCCCATTTACTTACTACAGTAGTTGCCAAAGCATTTCCTAATACATTGGTACCTGTTCTAAACATATCGCAAAAATGATCAATTGGCAAAATCAATGCTACCCCTTCTGGTGGAATTTTAAACATTGCACAGGTAGCCAATACAATTATTAATGAAGCTCTTGGCACACCAGCAATTCCTTTACTGGTTAACATTAATACCAATAACATGGTAATCTGTTCCCCGATGGGCATATGAATTCCGTAAGCCTGTGCTATTGCTAAGCTGGCAAAAGTCATGTACATCATGCTTCCATCTAAATTAAAGGAATAGCCCAGCGGTAGAATAAAAGAAACAATGCTTTTTTTACAACCAAATCTTTCTAATTCTTCAGTTAATTTGGGAAACACTGCTTCACTACTCGTGGTGCTAAATGCTACTAATAATGGATTGGCAATGGCTTTCAATAAGCCCTTCATTCGCTTGCCTAAAATGATATATCCCACGGTACATAAGAGCACCCATAACACAGCAATACCTAAAACAAAATAGCCAAAGTAAATAAAGTAAAAACTAAAAATACTCAACCCCTTATCTGCAACTACTGCAGCAAGTGTACCAAACACACCAAAGGGAGCAAAATTCATTACATAGCCAACAATTTTTAAAATAATATGCGCAACAACATCAAGGGCATTAATAACTGGTTTTGAATATGGTCCTAAGTTAGCGGCAGCCACTCCAAATAATATAGAGAATACAACTATTTGAAGAATCTCATTGGTTGCCATGGCTTCAAAAATGCTAGACGGTACTACATGCTCAATAAATTTTTGCAATGAAAACTCAGATGTTTTACCCATCAAGTCTTTTAACCCTGCATTATCTGCTTGCGATAAATCTATATAAGACCCTGGCTGAAAATAATTAACCAACACCATTCCCACTAATAAGCTTACCAA
>JBKBWE010000048.1:0-13290 GCA_046289145.1 Sediminibacterium sp. | reverse complement strand
GAAAAAAAATCAGATATTGTCTCAAATTTTAAACCCGTTTTGTCCAAAAATTAAGGGGTCGATACAGTAGCTGATTTTAAATTTACATCTATAGATCCGTCTGGATTTAATGGAATTATGCCATAGTTTTTCCCATTGTTTGGTTTATTATATGAATTATTGGCATACGCTTTTGGTAGAATGTCAATTTGATTAAGTGCAATAATTGTTAAACTAGAAGCAATAACTGTTAAAACTATCTTTGTGTACAAATCCGTTTTCATGTCTTTCTATTTTATATTTTCAAGGATTAAATAATGTCAACCTGTTTTATGATGATGTGAGAAACTTTCAGATTTATTAAAATGATAGTATACTTATTGAAATGTCAATTTTGATATATCTTGTATTTAAAGTCCTAAGAATAAAAAAATCTTTTACGATATTCAAAAGAACCAATGCGTTATGTGATTCTTTTACAGAAAACAAAAGGTTAGGCAACTATAATAAGCAATGTGACCGAAACTGTAAATACAATTAACATTAAGAATAAAGATCCTAAGCATCCCTTATTAGAACTAGAATTAGAAGTTTCATTTATTTCCTCACCTGATAAACTTGCTGAAATTTTACTTAAGAACTTATCAACTATATCATTGGCTTGATTTCCGCTATATGTAGCTTTTTCAGAACTAATCGTTATTTGAGTTTCTGTTTCTGATATTTTCTTCAATGTAATATTAACAGGAACAATTACAGCTAGACCCCCAATTAGAGCAATTGAGTAATAATTAAGGTTATCATCTTTCTTTTCAATTTGGTACTTTGCTTTGCTTGAAGCACAAACACTATCAATTGCTTTTTTAACCTCAGAGAGATCAAATGAAACTTGTAAATCTCTATTAATACCTAGGGATAGCGCCATTTTTTAATTTAAATATAATTTATTTTACTAATAAATATACTGGAGATTGTAGATTTTTTTAATCTTTTTAGTGTAATACAAATAAGTTGTTGAAATACAAATGTTTATTTGTTATTTAAGATGTTTACTTAAAGGTAAATATCCTTTTCTCCTTTACACAAAAAGCTAATCATTCTTTTGTATATCCTATCATTATTTCATCTCGCCTAAAGTCTTTAACAATAAATTTACTATGGGTTGTTAAATTTTTAAGAAAATTTGTCCATCTTCGCATTATCATCAAGAACCCTTAATTGGGTACCAACCGAGAGCAACACTCCGCGGTGGTAAAATGATGAGGACTTACAGTCAAAATAAAGTGTAAAATCCTCTCTTTTCTTTGATGTGATTTTTTAATGCTAAAATATCATGTCATGTTATCTCACCTTTACCTACCTCGCCTTGGAGATGGGAATCTTATTCTTGAATTTTATAATCAGTTTAAGGAGCTAAGTGATGTAGCGCTTTTAAAGGTCTACGAATCTGCTAAAAAAACTGCTATAGTCGGGTCGAACATTCAAGGTCTTCGATTAATAGCACTCTATAAAGCATCCTTGGAGCGTAATATTCCCTGTGACATTAGTTTTGAACACAATTGCTTAATAAATTTTAAATAGAAGCAATGAAAGACATTCGAAACACAGCGACTTGGGTGCAATTATTTAAATCTGATCGCCATTATGGTACAATGAGGTTTAAATGGTTAGGATTCCAAATTCCTCCCTTTGAGATTGATGAAAAACTGTTTGACAATGTTAAAAAAGATGATTTTAATAAAATTGAGATCAATCGAATACCTCTTTTGCTTGGTAGTCAATTTGGGTTGAGTCCTAATATTGATTTAATACCCGAATTCTTTAATGGTAATAAATTAGTGGCGATTTTGAGCAAGTCATTATTATCGGGTCGTGTTGCTGGTCTTTCAATATGCCAAATTGAAGCAGAAGATCAGAGGTTCCTTAACAAGAGACTCGTATTTTATGCGAATAGAATGTCCATTAATTAATCTTAAAGAATGATAATCCAAGGAATATACATTGAAATAATGTTGATCAAGATAAATAAATTATTAAGTTAAAACAGCCTACTAGACATGATAGACTATTACAAAGTATTAAACATAAAGGTAGACGCTTCTGAAAATCAAATTAAAAAGAGCTTTAGAAAACTTGCAGTAATATATCATCCAGACAAGAATAATGGCTCCAAAAAATCAGAAGAAATCTTCAAAGTATTAATTGAGGCATATGAAGTCTTAACCAATCATGAAAAACGAAGAAAATATGATGCTATATACTGGAAGCAGAATAATTCTTCAAAAGGCAACACTGAGTCCTTTGAAAATGAAAAGAAATTTCACACATCAAGTTCATCGAATTCCACAATTTTCTCAAATAAACAATTTGAATTCAATTTTGCAAATCTTCTACAAACTAAATTAAACTTTAAATTTTGGTTAATCACTATACTCATTGGATTACTATTTATATATCAACTATTTATAAAACAGTCATCTAATCATGAAAGTCTTAATAGACAATCTAACCAACAACCAATTGAACAAAGACCAGAATCAGGGGAAATCAATTTCACTAAATAAATATTACACCATGAAAAAGCTACTTCTAATTAACATTGTGCTACTACTATTTGTATTTCAAAATGATTTACAAGGTCAAAAATTAAGTGCGATAAAATTTTCTTATATCGAACCTTTTCGGCCTATACCTATACAAAATGAAATCTTTTTGACTAGAATACCAAGACCAGAAATGATTAATGGCAAAATAGCTTTTGTTTTAGAAAATGAAGAAGATTATAATAGAAGAGTTGATGAACAAAAAGAAAAGGATCAAAAAGTCTTTCTTAATTCAGCTATTTATAAACAATGGCTCAAAGAACATTTAGAATGGCGTAAAAAAACTCCAAATTGGCAAAAGGAAACAAGATATCCTGATTTAGTCAATGATATTCAACCTAAATTAATTCCAAAATTGGGAGAAGCATATCAAGTTACCTCAAAGTCACTTAATATTCGTTCTGAATCAAATAAGGCATCCTCAATTGTTTATACACTTAAGCAAGGCGATGAAATAACATTATTAAATGCTAATAATAGACAATGGTGGTATATTAGATTTAATGAGTATAAAGGATATGTATTTGCAGAATCACTTAAATTAAACCCTTACAGTGGATGGGATAAAAAATCTTATCAGACTGGAACTACACCTGAATGCGAAAACGTTGTACCTAAATACGACTACAATTTGGACAATTACTTGAGAATAAATGTTGGATCTGGAACAGATGTTGTTGTAAAACTGATGAAAATAGGGGTAGGTGTAGATGAATGCATTCGAATAGTATTCGTGAGAAGTCAAGACACCTACGATATAAAAAATATTCCCGAAGGAAAATATTACGTTAAAATCGCCTATGGAAAAGACTACCGACAAAAAATAGTTGATAATATTTGCTACGTAAAATTCGTGCAAAGCCCTTTATACGAAAAAGGGAAGGATATACTTGATTATAACAGAGTTGAAAAGCCAGACACTAAAGTTGGGAATCAAACATATAGAAACTGGCTGCTTCCATCGTTCGAGCTGTCACTTGATATTATTCAGTCAAATTTTAATCGTTCTACCTTCAAATCTGATGGGATCTCTGAAGCTGAATTCAATAATTGACTTAGAGAATTATCATATACTTTTTTCCGAATCCAATTATCTTGAATTATATTAATAAACACAAAAATCAAATAATTCACATCGTGGCTCTATATAAATTCATCTCTGAAAAGGTTAAATTTGGCAATCTTTTTAATCAGAATATTTCGTTATTCATATCTACGGTCTATCTATTATTGAAAGCTTTTAAAAAGAAGCCAGATAATAAGGAACTTGATAATTATTCAGGTAAGAACGAACAATTAAAAAATGATTTTGCCGCGCACTTGAATAGAAAAATATCTAAGATCTTAAAAAATAGGTTAGATGAAAATGACATTAATTTCATCAATTCAATATCTGAAGATTTAACTAATAGAATTAGAATCATAGAATTAAAGTCTGGAAACCATCCACGGTTAACCGAAAAAACGAAATGGGAAAAATATGGTCAATGGCGCCACCCTGAGCAGTACTGGCAAAACTATTTAAATAGGTATTTTGAAATTTTCGAACCTATTAAATCACTGTTAAACCCCAAGCTTAATTTGATTTTGGATCAGTTGATTATGTATAAGTTTCAGAATTCAGAGGAAACTTATCTTATTCAAAAGAAAGAGCTAAAAAAGAATCCGCCAATAGAACCAAATGTATTGTACTCAGATAGTACCTTATTGTTTGTTCATAAAGTCGAGATTCCCATAAAAGATACTACAATAGAGGTTAATGTAACAATAGAGGTAGAGGATATTTCGATTGTCGAAGAGATACTTGATCGTATAATTGAAAATAATCCTCACTGGAAAATGGACCTTTTAACTATCGAACAATTAGAAGAAAATATAAAGGATGTACTTAATAATCATTTTGAGTCAGTTAGCTTTGTAACCTATAGTAGTGAGTTCCCAGAATAGTTTATTTCATTAATAATAAGGACAATTTTTTACTGGCCCAAACTCGGAGATGAATTACTCAGAACAGCAATGTGGAGATCCCACCAACCTTAACCCCCTATTTCCAGTAAGCCATGATCCCCTAATACCATTTTAAGTTAGACCCTGCCCACCATTTTGTTTTAACTGTCTTGTCCTGAAATAGCTTGTCAAATTCAGTTAATTTAGTAAAAATCTGCTATAGAGATTGAACTAAAAATGACAAGGGTAAGGGGGTAAGTAAACTTAAGTAAAAGTCGTGAGATACGTATGAAAATAATTAAATGTGTTGTTAATTTTTATCCTTTTATTATTTATTACTTACCCATTTTACCATACTGGTGTTGAATTATTCTGAGAAACCTTTTCCATCAAACAGACCATTCTTTTTAGCTTCTTCCAAAAGCTTAAAAAATTTGCCAAGTTCTGGATCTTTAAACCGTCTTTCATACTTGATTTCATTAAATGTAGAATGGCAAAATTCCCAGAGATGCTGAATAAGAATAGTCCAAAAAGAATTACGCGCTTGAAGACTTACATCTGAAAAACTAGATTCGATACGCTGTTTAACTTCTTCAGTTATTGAATTAGGCAAGATAAGTTCAGAGTATTTAATATTGTCTACGTGAAGGTCTTCAGGTAACGTGCAAATGTGGATATATAGGGAATCTTTAATTTCATTGTAAAACTCATCAAATGAGGAAACTCTCTTAATTGGGAATCCTTCAAGGTGTAAAATATAATTATCAGCATTATTCCACATTAGTTTTTGAGAAAAAGTCATATTTCTTGAATTAGATTTGAGCAAAAACAATTTCAGTAACCCCCTTTAAAAAAGGCTACCGAAACTATAATTTAAATTTTGATCTACTGTACTATCTCTTAGTTGGGCCGTTAAAGGGACTATTTCTTTCTGGAGTGATTTCATTACAAGTATAGATAAAGAATGAAATGAGCAATGAGCCAAAAAGAACAACTACTAGACCCTTAAATCCACTTTCAACTTTCTCCCCTTTTTTATTGACCTCAGCCCTTGACCCACGAGTAAGAAACAATATAATAACAAAAACAATAGCCAATAATATTAGATAACCTTTCATAAAATGTGTTTAGTCTTATTTACAAAATTTAGATATTGCATTTTGAGAGAAGGAATATCCAAGATCTAGTGATTTATACAAGTCAGAACAGCCATTTTTCTTTGTGTTAGCTTTGGCACAACCTCGTATAAAATAAGCAACTGCCTGATTTGGATTTATCTCCAAAGCTTTGTTGCAATCCGGAATAGCAGAAGCCCATTTCCCTTTAGCCATTCTGCAAAGTGCCCGATTTACATACGCCATCTCATAATTTGGATCCAATTTAATTGCAGTAGTAAAGTTAAATACTGCTCCTTCTAAATCCTTAACCTGCATAAGACTATTACCCTTATTGAAATAATCAACAGAAGTTGATTGTGAGAATACTGAATTAACAAGAAAGATTGCAATTAATAACAAAACTGATTTTTTCATAACTCTTTTTGAATTTTTGTTAAAATAATTTGACATGTCATTTTATATGTCAATGATTGTGATTGAAGAAAATAAAAATACTAGTAGTTAGATTGTAATACTGAGGGGATAAACAATGTAATCTATTAATCAAGGCGATTTGTAGTTATTTCATGAAGCACCGATTAAACTTCACGAAGGCTTATGTTATAATAATCCTTCATCTGCAAAACTGAAATACTTGCCTTCTTCTAGGCCAATTATTATATGATCCAACATGGTTATATCCATTAGTTTCCCCGCGTCTTTTAGCTTGTTTGTTAATGCTTTATCTGCAACAGATGGAATAAGTGTTCCACTAGGGTGATTGTGAGCGATGATGAAACTACAAGCAACAGATTTTAGTGCTACTGAAAATATCAACCGAAGATCTGCAACAGTTGATGTCATTCCACCATCCGAAACTCTGTAAGCGCCTATAACTCGATTGGCGCGATTTAAATAGATTACTGCAATGTATTCTTTCAGCGCGATTTTGTTCTTCGGAATGAACTCCTTTATTACATTGTACGCGTCCAGACAAGACGTAATAACTGGCTTGTCTGATATTGCAGGACGGTAGCTTACTTCTATTTCTGCTACCTCCGATTTGTCAAGTTTTTTCATATGTGGTTGTTTAAAAGTTAATTGTGATTTGGAAGTGATTATAGGCATGAAAATATCCATTGATCTGGTACGCAATCTTAAATTCTCTACTACTGTACACTGCGTCCACAAAAGCCCAAGTGCCAACAGGAATGCCGATGGATTCCTTGATGCATAGTGCCCTAAATGGAGTGCGCAGTGTACGTAATAAGCCAGTGGGATTAACCAGATATAACATGTCCTCAGAACCGAACTCGATTTGTTCTTTCATTGATGGTTGTTAAATCAGTAATTGTGCTGTGGTAATGGCTAGAGTGGAAACTTTCCGTTGTCAGCATAGCTATAGTAATGACCATACTCAGAAATAATTAAGTGATCCACTACTTCAAGACTGTGTGACTTGCATTCCTGAATGAAATGCTTAGTTAGTTCATCGTCTTGTAGAGTAGGGGAAGTGTTACTGGTTCTGCTATTGTGACCTATCCATACTTTTGCAGCAGATACTGCTACAGCTTCATCAATAAGCTTCTGTAATTCAACCACAACAAACGGTTTGTCCGGGTGGGAAAATTTGCATTGACCTATCGGGAAGTTATTCGCATCAAGGTATAACGCAACAAACTTCTCCCGTTGGTTAGAGAATACAGTGAAGCTGAAGAATGCATGGAGGTACTCGTAAGCATCTAGTGATGTAACCACACTCGTGTTCAATTTAGTTCCTGATATGTAAGAGAATAGTTTACTCCCTGCATCATACTGTAATGTTTGCATACTGAATTAAAGTTTGGTTAGGAAAATTGTTTGAGCAGACACACTGCTAGTTCAGATACCATGACCGCTGCTTTCTTTCCAGTGCCCATCGAAGCTGTTCAACAAATGCGTAAGCGTTTACTGATCGGTCTAAAAAGCTATCGATATAGCTGCTCTTATTTGCCCCAGTGAAGAGGTTGTATAAGCGCCATAAATCAATGCTGCCATCTTCATTTTTGCTGAAGCTTTCATCCCGATAGAAGTCTTTGCAGATAGCACCGATTTGAGTATCGCCCATCATCATTGCAGGTATTTCGCTGCGTAAGTGATTGGATAAGTGACCATACATTCTGCATCTTCCGATTACCTGTGCAAACTGTTGCTCAGTAAGACTATACTGGGTTAGTTGCTCCATTTGCTGCAAGTGGTAATTGGGATTGTAGTTCTCTATCAGCGAATGAATACAAGCTTTTAAAGAGCCGATAGAATTAACCTTCAAATCTGCTTGGTAGCCATCCGTCCACACACATAGATTGGTGCACACTTTGTTTTGGAATCCAATGAACACTTTGAAGTGCTCATCCGCACCTTTTTTATTATAAAGGTTGTCCAAATTGTAAGCTTTCACGCCGCCAATCGTGAGGGACAATGTGTTCCCACCAATAACCGCTGTATAGGACGGCACTTCAATTACAAAAGCCATCCTTTCATAGTAAAGCGTTTTCTCATGCTCTGCTAATTCAATTGCAGGCTTGTGCTTTGCATCAGGAATTCTACCCATTACTGGATGCGATAAGCGAACACTAGGTTGGAGTATTTGCTGATGGCTGAATACTTTCTCCACAGCCCTTTGAGTAGCTTCTATAAAATCGGTATGGCTAATAACTGGCTCATTGTCTTTAACGAAAACTGGTATTATATGCTTGTCCCGTAGTTCCTGCAATGAACTGGCTACTGTATTGGCTTGCATAAACGGACGGTCTGTTGATGCGGGAAGAATAATAGTTGGAACAACTGGTTCAATGTCCCACGATATGGTTTCAATGAATTCCATTGCTACTGATTGGTTGGTTAGATAATTGGGTTTGTGCATCCTGCTGCATAATCAACTGCCGCTTACGTCCTTCGAATTCCTTCAGCAGTGATTGTTTGAATTGTGGATTTTCATTGTAGATCTTAAGCAGTTCATTAAGGCTCGTGCATCCGTTGATACGAACCATAACATCATCTGCATTAATAGGACTTCCACTGTCGCACCATTCAGTAATAGTTTTACCTACTTCTGGAGTGATTAAGAATGCCTCACGGTGCATGAACAAGCCAGTCCTGTCTTTGCTGCAGAATGCTTTATGCTGCTGGTCTAATTCAAAGTGAATAGAAACCTCAAAATCGAAGCCCTCTCGAGTGATAGGAGCCATGCCCATCTTTTGTGGAATTTGTCTTCCGTTGCGCTCTGCCATTATGTATTCTGTTTTACTGCGCGTGCAACAGATAACATGTGATTGAGAGCGAACAATTGCTTCAACAAATGCCTGATGCCTTGGTGTAACTGATGCCCATGCTGTGAATGAATTAGGAACGCGCATTTTAGCTGTTTCCTTTTCGTGAATTTCCAAGCATCCGCCTTTACCATTCCACTCATGTGTGATGGAATCAATGATGATTACCTCGATGCCTTTGCTTTCACAAAGCTGAATTGCTTCAATGTACTGCTCAGGTGTGAATGGTGCGGTAAGGTTTAACACATTAAACTCCCCGAGGTGAGCGTAAAGAGATGCCGAATAGTTTTCACTATCCAATACTGCAATCTTAGTCCAGTCATTGCAGATGCCATAGGCTAACTGTAACGCTGAGTAAGTTTTACCAGAACCACTTGGCCCAGAAATACTGAGCTTGATCTTTGACTGTTTGCGCGTTGCTTTTTGAAGCTGCATTTTAGTTTGATTTAGTGTGAATGAAAAAGAGCACCCGATTGGATGCTCTTAAAGAATGTCTTGTGATGGGTGTACTGCTGTTAATTAGATTGCTGCGTTCTCACGAACTCTACGCTCAGCCTTTGTTTCAGGGATAAATTCATAGCGGTGTGATAAGCTAATGACTTCGCCTGTTTCTTTGATGGTGTACTGGTAAGCGTCCGAATTAACGCGAACTACTTTGCCTGGTAATTCACTACCGATGAAACCTTCTGCTTCTGCTTGGGTGAATGTGCATGAGATGTAACAACTGCGTGCAGTTAAGTAGAACTTGCCTGTCTGTAATGATTGAACGGCTTCTGCACCACCTTGTAATTTTAAGCTGATGAATTCAGTGCCATCCTTGTTTTCTGAGACTTTAACTCCGACAATTTTGACCATTGTTTTGGGTTTATTGGTGACGGGGAATAGTCCCTGCAATTTTTAGCCGGGGGATATTTGTGGAGGTGGTCATAGGGGTGGGATATACGCGGGTATCTTCTATATAGAATTTTGGTGGGGGAGTGGTAACTTCGAATTGATGAGAGAAGTTCAAATGCAGTATGCTTTAGTTATTGGTACAGATGAAACGATCAGTATTGATAAAGCTGCGAGGGGACTTAAGTGTAACTGCTACTGTAAAGAATGCAATGGAAACCTTGAAGCTGTTAAGGGAGAAATTAATCGGTGGCATTTTCGGCACGCTGTTAAAAACAGCGGCTGTGGTGGAGGGCGTGAAACAGTTCTGCATCAAAGAGCAAAAGAAATAATAGTAAATTCTTCAATGTTATTAAGTGCGAAACATTCTGAAATTAATTATATAAATGCGATTGCAGAAAAAGAGTTGATGTCAATAAGACCTGATGTAACAGCTGAAAATAATGGAGCGAAAATCCTTTTTGAGATTGCAGTAACCCATCTAATGGAAGTTGGTAAACATAATCATCTACGTGAAAAAAAACTGCGATGTATAGAGATAGATTTAAGCGACTGGCTTGAAGTTGAACCCAACGAAAAGGAGTTGGAATTTGATGTGTTATTTAACCCCAATAATCGTGTAGATTTATTCTGGGATCAACAAGTGGTTTTGCCATTGGATAATTATAAACCTTCATTTTTAGAAAATCCATTAAGTTATATATTCATGGGTTTGGCTGCATGGGGTTTGTTGAAATGGTTAAAACAAACTACTGCCCAATCTTCAAAAAGAAAAAACGATAAAAGGAATAGAAAAAAACTGTAAAGCATCGGCGATAATTTGTACACTGCCTGTGAGTACCCGTTATAGAATTTGCTAATTATGTGAACCAGTGGTATAAAATGCAAGTGCTCTTGTGAAAAAAGGCTAAGTATATCTGTCCACTTGTGAAAGTGTTTCAGTGTAGAAAATGCACCCGAGCTTCTTAACTGGTCTGTTGTCTTTATAGAACTCATTTGAAGGTTAATAAAATGCCTGATTGGACTTGTAGGTATCAGGTAGTGATTATTTACTACTTCAATCTAGTTGCGCTTAAAGCTTCTCTATGAAATTCACCAGTCCTGAACCTAGATAATTATTATTCAATATATTTCAGGATTAACATATTAAAATTCGTTTTGACAAATCAGCTCGAGTTGCAAATGCCAGCTTTTATGCTTAGTTGGTTTGATTATTTTCAGCTAGAAATCTTTTTACCATTCTTTTTGCCCAAAATATAGAAAACAAAAGAAATTACAAGACTAACAAAAATACTATAAATCTGATTCCAAGATGAAATCCATTCACGAAATGAGATATTATCATTAACTGGGATTGCTGCTGTTAACAATTTTAATTGACTTGGTTTCAAATCTATAGAATCAAAATCTTTTTTTAATTCAATTAGAATTTCTCTTTTTTGATTTATTAACTCTCTTTCTGAATTCAATTCATTATTAATACTCAACTCGATTTTATTAGTCAAAGAATCATAAAGAGCTAACTCTTTATAAAGTTTTTTAGTAACTTCTCTAGAGTTTGATAAGATTTCATTATAACTGGTTTCTCTATTTTTGGATGAAGTTAATTTAATAATTAAAATAGGGAAACCTATCATAACTCCCATTAATACAAAAAAGCCTACAAAAAACTGAATCATTTCGCCCAACTCTTTACCAAATATTTTTTGAAAATATGTTTCTGTTTCGCTCATTATTTTTGATTCATTGGTTCTAAAATTAAGTACATCATTGCTATGTTTTATGATTAACCATTTGCAATGCCTTCCGCAGCTATGTCAAGTTTTCTCAAATATGTTGTTAAAATTGTTTCATTTGTTGCAAGAAACTTATCAATTTTTGTTTCATTTGCTTTCATTCAACAGTTAATTTAAGTCCTATATTGAATATATTAAAAAGTCAGCAACTGTAAAGAAAAATATTATAATACTAAATAATATCGCATTAATAAAGACTAGTATCGTAGTTAATAGCCATATTTTGACTCAACCTAAATAGCATTTTAAGAGAGTAAATAAGAAAAATTATAATGTCAAAAATATAGTAAGCCCACCGCTTTATATCTTGCTAATATATCAGCATTTTCAACTCTCCAATCCCATCCTTCAGGCATAGAGCTTCGATATCTATCTAACAATCTATTTTCGTCCCTTGTTAAACCCCTTTGACCAGCTTTTTGATAAATCTTTAATAAATCTTTTAAACTTGATATATCTTTCGATAACACCATTTTTATTATTTCATCAGCAATAACTTTTGCTGGAATTACGTGTTCCCATATATCCTTTTTTACACCAATCTTTGGCGCTGCTTTTCTAATTGTTTGTCCTTGATTAATACTTAACTTTCTGATAAGTTCTACTACAAACTCTTTATCCTCACAAGTAATAAACAATTTTGCGTATTCGCAAATTAGTTCTGTAGGTTCGCATTTAAACTTAACAATTTCAGGTCTATCCTTGTAAAAAGGCATACTTGTCATGATTGCCAAATCCTTCTTTATTGAATACTCGATTTCTGGTTTAGCATCCTTAAGTAATGCTATAACTTTATTTTTAAATTGAATTGTTTCCGGACTATTACGCTTTTGTTCTCTTTTTATGCTCGCTATACTTCTAGTTACCATATTAAATAGTCTACATGAATTAAATCTTAGCTAACTAAGAGATTTTAGGTAAATAAACATAAACCATAGATAAATATCTGATTTTTTGGCTTAAAAAGGCCAACGGCTGAATGTGGTTATAAGTTTTATAAAGCTAACATTAACCTAAATTTTAATTGGTTTTACGGTAACTCTTGGCAGACTTTCTATACATTCGTTTTAGCAATAGAGGCAAAGGCCAAATTCTTGAAATGTTTGCAAATTGTTTGTACATAAAAAAAGCAGCTATCAACTTTCGTTCATAACTGCTTGATTTTCAAGTGGGCCCACCAGGGCATGATCCTGGGACCCCCTGATTATGAGTCAGGTGCTCTAACCAACTGAGCTATAGGCCCGAAGAACATTGCTGTTCTTTAAGGGCAGCAAAAATAATGATTTGAGGTTAATTTTGAGTAGGATTATTTTTCTTTTTGTTTAATCAGCTAAATATGATGTTATAATCGCCCAAAAACCCATTCTCCTTCTAAAGATTTAAAAATTAACCAGCTACCATCTAATGCCATAATTGCCACATCCTCCAAATCGGGTAAAAAGCTTTCAGTTTTCATGTTAACTAAATCGGATAGGTTAATTTTTATGACAGGGCTCATTCGAATATAAAAAAGATAAACAGCTTGATTACTTAGCTTTAATTCAGTAATGATTTCTTGAAAAATCTCGAAATTTCTAAATGAACTAGCGCAGAAATTTTCTAAAGCTGGTAAATACCTTAAAGGGAGTATGCTGGGGTACTTTGAATACAGCATGTCATGAATCCAATA
>JBKBWE010000341.1:0-2645 GCA_046289145.1 Sediminibacterium sp. | reverse complement strand
TCGCGAGCATTTGACCAAAGAAAAAGTAGACGCCATTATTGATGAGTGCAGAAAAAATGCTGCCGCAAATAATTAAGAATATGGGTGTAAAATTATTATTAGAAAAAGCACATGTCCCGGGCATTCGTTTCTTTGAAACTTATCGCAAAGAAGGCGGATACCAAGCGGTTGAAAAAGCGCTGAAGCAAATGGATCCTGCTGCTATTGTTGAAGAGGTAAAGAAAAGTGGATTGCGTGGTAGAGGAGGGGCAGGTTTCCCAGCAGGCATGAAATGGAGTTTTATTGCAAAGCCTGAAGGTGTTCCTCGTCACTTAGTATGTAATGCAGATGAGAGTGAGCCAGGTACTTTTAAAGATCGTTATTTAATGGAGTTTTTACCTCACTTATTAATTGAGGGATTGATCATTTCGTCTTTTGCATTAGGGAGTAACGATACTTATATTTATATCCGTGGAGAATATGCATGGATTGTTGATATTTTAGAACAAGCAATTGATGAAGCTAAAGCAGCTGGCTTTTTAGGAAAGAATATTTTAGGTACCGGATTCGACTGTGAAATTTATGTTCAAAGAGGAGCTGGTGCTTATATCTGCGGAGAGGAAACTGCTTTGATTGAATCATTAGAAGGTAAAAGAGGTAATCCAAGAATCAAACCTCCATTCCCTGCTATTGAAGGATTATGGAAAAGACCAACCGTTGTAAATAACGTAGAAACCTTAGCCGCCGTGGTTCCCATCATCAATATGGGTGGCGATGAGTACGCTAAAATTGGTGTTGGTCGTTCTACTGGAACCAAATTAATTTCTGCATGTGGTAATATTAATAAGCCCGGTGTATATGAAATTGAGATGACGCTTTCTGTAGAAGAGTTTTTATATTCTGATGAATATTGTGGTGGTATTGCAAATGGAAAAAGATTGAAAGCTTGTATTCCAGGCGGATCATCTGTACCCATTTTGCCAGCCAATCTTTTACTCAAAACAGCCAAAGGTGAAACCCGTTTAATGAACTATGAAAGTTTAAGCGATGGTGGTTTTGCAACAGGTTCTATGATGGGTTCTGGCGGATTCATCGTTTTAGACGAAGACCAGTGTATTGTAAAAAACACTTACACTTTAGCTCGTTTTTACAGACATGAAAGTTGTGGACAGTGTTCACCATGTAGAGAAGGAACTGGTTGGATGGAGAAGATCTTAAAGAATATTGATACCGGAAAAGGTAAGATGAGTGATATAGATTTATTATGGGATATCCAACGCAAAATAGAAGGCAATACCATTTGTCCGTTGGGTGATGCTGCTGCATGGCCTGTAGCTGCTGCCATAAGACATTTTAGAGATGAGTTTGAATGGCATGTGAACCATCCGGAAGAAGCACAAAAAAGAAATTATGGATTGGCGCATTATGCAGATCCTATTCATGTACCAGCTTAATTAAGTTATGTCTGAACAAACATTATTTAAAGTAACCATTGATAATATCACAATAGAAGTTCCAGCCGGAACAACTATTCTAAATGCAGCGCGTAAGATTGGCGGAGATGTTGCTCCCCCTGCAATGTGTTATTACAGTAAGCTAGAAGGCAGTGGTGGTAAATGTAGAACCTGTTTAGTGGAAGTAAGCAAGGGCTCTGAAAAAGATCCTAGACCAATGCCTAAATTGGTTGCAAGCTGCAGAACTACTGTAATGGATGGAATGGAAGTGAAGAATATTACCAGTGATCGTGTTATTGATGCGCGCAATGGGGTAGTAGAATTTTTATTAATTAATCATCCATTAGATTGCCCAGTTTGTGATCAAGCAGGTGAGTGTCATTTACAAGACTTGAGTTATGAGCATGGTAAAGCGGGTACTCGTTATGAGTTTCAGCGTAGAACATTTAAGAAGCACGATTTAGGCGACAAGATTCAGTTGCACATGACGCGTTGTATTCTTTGTTACCGTTGTGTATTCACAGCAGATCAATTAACCGGCAAAAGAGAGCACGGTGTTTTAGACAGAGGAGATCACGCAGAAATTGCCACTTATATAGAAAAGAATTTAGACAATGAATTCATTGGAAATGTGATAGACGTTTGTCCGGTAGGAGCATTAACCGATAAAACATTTAGATTTAAAAACAGGGTTTGGTTTTTAAAGCCAGTAGATGCACATAGAGATTGCCCAACTTGTAGCGGTAAAGTTACATTGTGGAATAGAGGCGATGAAGTGTACAGAGTTACTGCACGAAAAGACCAGTGGGGTGAAGTGGAAGATTGGATTTGTAATACTTGCAGATTCGATAAAAAACAAACCAGTGATTGGGTAATTGAAGGTCCAAGATTGATTGACCGTCATTCGGTAATTGCACAAGGGCACTATGCAGGAACAGTGGGTACGCATAAACCAACAGAAACATTTGAAGCAGTTCATGCAGGGAGACAACCAAAATTGTTAATGGATATTCATAGCATTAGTGAAGTGAACCAAACAGATATCACATTAAGCAAATTGGATAGACCAGCTCATTCAACCGACTTTAACCATAACAAAGACTAATTACCAGAAGCATGACACTATTGGCCTTAGATTGGATATTGATGCTAGAAAAACTAATCCTGATTGCGATTATTGTTTTTGCTAGTTTGGGTATAGCCCTTTACACC
>JBKBWE010000047.1:0-13314 GCA_046289145.1 Sediminibacterium sp. | reverse complement strand
TTAAACTTAATAGTATTTCTGAAACAGAACATCTACTATGGTATAAGATATCGGTAAAAGATACCGGGATAGGCATACACCCTAAACAAATAGAACAAATATTCGAACCCTTCAAACAGGCTGTCAGTTCAATTAGCAGAAAGTATGGTGGCACTGGATTAGGTTTAGGAATATGTAAAAAATTGATTGAAAATATGGGCGGAAGAATTGCTGTAGAAAGCTTTCCCCAAAAAGGCTCAACATTTAGTTGTATTCTACCGATTAAAAAAAACAACAACGTTTCTACTCCAACCATACATACACCAAACTTTGAAAAATTAAAGGGCTGTAGAATACTTGTAGCGGAAGATGTAGAAATGAATCAGTTTATTACAAGATCATTACTAGAAGAAAAAGGAGTGTATGTAAGTATTGCACTAAATGGAAAAGAGGCCATAGAAAAAGTAACAAATTTTCAATACGATTTAATTCTAATGGATATTTCTATGCCATATATAGATGGCATTCAAGCAACTTCTATTATTAGAAGCATGAATGACCCATTGAAGAAAAATATTCCAATTATTGCAATGACT
Source organism: Sediminibacterium sp. (assembly GCA_046289145.1). Classification (GTDB taxonomy): domain Bacteria; phylum Bacteroidota; class Bacteroidia; order Chitinophagales; family Chitinophagaceae; genus Sediminibacterium. The sequence goes on along the minus strand of JBKBWE010000047.1, from coordinate 12,739 downwards.
GCCAATGCATTTAAAAAAGATGAAAACAGGTATAGAAATATTGGAATGAATGGTTATTTGACAAAACCCTTTCAAGAAACACAATTACTTACTGCAATTATAGAAGTTTTAGATAATGTAAATTTTGTAATACAAGATGAACAAGTAGAGATATCAAATAAATTAAATAATAAACTCTATAATGAAGAATTAATCATGGGGATGGGCAAAGGAAAACCTGAATTTATTCAAAAAATGGTGAGTTTATTTTTAAAAACAATGCCGATTGACATGGATCAATTAGCAAAATCTGCGGTTGAAGAAGATTGGAAAAAAGTAGAAAAAACCGCACACCGAATGAAGTCGGCTTTAAGAGGTATGGGTATAAAAGCGGAAGCCAACAAAGTGAAACTGATTGAACAAATGGCAAGCACGCAACAAATAGATCAAATCATTCATACACATATTCAAGAGCTAAATGAAACCCTTACAAAAGTACTAACTCAATTAAATGATGATTACCCGACTGCTATTCTCCCAAAATAGATTTCCATTCCAAAAATGGGAATCTCTTTTTGACTTATTTAAACATAATCATATGACAATCAATTCGTAATAATGGTTTTACAATTGGCATTGTATTGGAAGTAAACAGTTGAAAATTAAAATTGAAAGTGATGAATGTAAATATGTTTATTAAAGAACAATTACAGGAGATTTCAAAAAAATCGTTAAACTACCAATGCAATCATGAAATCATTCAAACAAAAGACCATACTTTATTTCCTTTTTTATATGGCAAATATGCTTTGATGATAACTGAACCAGAGCCAGAAAATGATATTCATATTGTATTTGATGGCTTTGAAAAATTTAACCAATATCCAATTATTGCAGTTGGAAACTGGAAAGCAAATGCATATGGCCAAGCACTTTTAGAGCGTTATCAAAATAGTTATTTAATTAAATTAATACACCCACAAATTCAATTAAGAACATTGAATATGCTCAGAACAAATTGCTTTATTTATATTGATTCGCATCATCTAGTAGACAAATCTGCATCCTTAATTGAAGCTATGTATATGCAACTTCCAATTATTGCTTATGCATCGGAATACAATACATCACTCACTCAAAACAACGCAATGTTTTTCAAACATTCGGTTGAACTTATTGAAATACTTCACTCACTTCATCCTACTAAAGCAGCCAATAATGGTGTATTAATGAAACAAACCATTAGTTCCCTACTGGAGAAGCTTCATCCAATGCACTGAGCTCTTCAAATTGAGGTACTGTAAGGGGTTTAGTAATAAAATGGGTTACATTAGAATACTTTTTAGACTTCTCATAATCATTATGATCAATAGATGAAGTTAATATGATAACTGGCCATGGTTGGTTCATCTTTTCATATTCTTCTAAAAAGTCCCAACCATTTCTTCCCATAAAATTCAAGTCTAAAAATATTTTCCTTTTTAAAGTTGGATTACCTTTTAAATAAGTAATTGCATCATCAATATTATCAAATACAGTTACAGTCATATTAGGTATTACATTCCGAATAATAACTGTATTTAGCTTATTGATCATATGGTCATCATCCACCAAAATAATCTCTTCAATAGCCTGATTTAATAAAAACTTATTTAAAGCAATATTACTAGTAGATGCAAAACTGACTTCATCAGATATTTTCAAAATAGCCTGATTCATCGTATTTGCAGAAGCTTCTATATCTAATAAAATTTGCTGAAATCCTTGCAAGGTATTTTGCTGAAACTTAGCAGTTTGCAAAATCTGTAAAATTTTTGAAAACTCATGCCTCAACTCAAAAGATGCAATGTCTGAAATTTGTTTAAGATGTGCCATTTGTTCTTCCACATCTTTTTCTGTCAGCTTCTTTTTTGTGATATCATTCTGAATGGTCAAGTGCCCAATGATATTTCCTTGTTTATCAAACAAGGTTTCCATTTTGAGATCCAACCAAATCTTATTTCCGTTTTTGGCGTAAAAAACAATTTCCGTTCTTAAACTCTTACCCTGCTCAATGGCTTGTTTCAATTTTGCTAATGAATCAGCAGCAGTTTCAGAACCAGCCAAAATAGTAGTTGGCTCTTTACCATTTACTTCACGTAATGGGAATCCTGTCAATTTTACAAAACTATCATTTACCCATGTTATCCTATATCCAGGATCACATAAAATGATAACCACATTAATCCTTTGAGCAATTTTTGTAAATTTTGCAAATTCAACTTTAGACACTTCCAGCATTTCTTTCTGCCTATTCATTTGCAATTGCAACTCCTTAACATTGGTTATATCTTGCAATGTTCCTGCATAACCAACAAAATCACCTAAATGGGAATACATTGGGTTCCCTTGCATTTCTACCCACCTATACGTTGCATCAAATTTTCTATACCGAAACTGGATTGTGTAATCCAACTTAGATTGATATGCCAAATTATGCTCTTCTAAAACTTTGTATTTATCCTCCGAATATATCCCATCCATCCATCCTTTACCAGACTCATTTTCTAAAGAAACCCCTCTGAACTTTAGCCAAGCTTTATTAACAAAATTGATTTGATGTTGATGATCACTCATCCACATCATTTCTTTCATATAGTCTGCAATTTCACGGAACCACTCTCTATTTTGACCTGTGATACCTGTTCCAACAGCACTTATTGAGGAAGTAGTATTAGAGGAAAAATCTGAAGTATTGGCTGTTTTACCAACTAATAAAAAAGCAACAGGATAATATCTACGATCATTTATAACAGTGAATTCATATTGAATAAATGTTTCAGTACTATTAACTCCAGGGTTCTTTAATTTTAATATAATTGGAACAGTAGGCTTTGTTAACAAAGTTTGATGTATAGCATCTTTAATTATTCCAGCATCTACTGCATTAATTAATGAGTCAATATTAACTCCATCTATTGATTCACCCATTATTTGATAAATTCGTTGAAAAGCATCATTACAAAATGTAATATTTGCCTCCAAATCTGTTGTAAAAACAAAGTGGTCGTTTGAAGAAATTTGATCTAATAATTTTCTTTCAACACTATATGGATAACGCATTTTAATTCTCTATTTTTTTTGGACAAATCTGTAATACTCTTACAATAAGTTAACCAAATTGTTTTAAAGTGCCTAACCAAGTTTTTATATAATTATAAAGCCATAAAATCAAATAAGCATAAATAATAACTTTTAAAACAAACCATTTGATATTATGAATAGAAAAAATTCTTCCTAGCCAATATAAAAATTGACCAAAGAGTAGTAATAAATAGGCAAAAAATATGGAGCGCGAAGTTAGTTCACGGAACTTCATAGGTAATTCGTTGTATAATTTAAATATACTGTATTTTCATTCTGGAATAAATAAATGCAGAATTTCTTATGGAAATAATACATATTGTTTTTGCAAGAAAAGTAAAGGAAAAAATTAACCCTTTAGTTGATATAGCAAACCAATTGGCAACAGAGCAGATTAAGCTTGGCCATTCAGTTCAAATTTGGGGAATTGGTTCAGGAACACTAGATCAATTACAGCAAAAGCCTTACAACGTAATTTGCTTTAGTACAAGCCTTTTCATGTGGAATACCCTAAACAATATGAAAAAAGCCATCAATACCATTAAGGCTGGCACTATCATACATATTCACGGAGGTATTATACCCATTTTCTATCCCATCGTTTTTCATCTACATAAAAATAATTGTCCATTTATTTTATCCCCACATGGCAGGTACAATTCATATACATTAAAAAGAGCTAGCTATTTAAAACGAAAACATTTTGAAAATTTCGATACCAACATTATCAATTGGGCTAGTGCAATTCATTTTGTAAGCGAATTTGAAAGAAAAGAGCTCTTAGATAATTATCCCTTTGACTTACAAAAATCCTATATAATTCCGAATGGATTGATTGACAACAATATCAATATTGCACCTAAAATCATGAAACATGATGAAATTATTTATTGTTATTATGGTGAATTGAGTATAACCAAAATGGGAATTGATATTTTGTTAAATGCTTTTTCGAAATTTAAAAAAATAACCAACAATAATGCTGTTTTTTGGATAATTGGAAATGGAGGTGATAGAAATGCTATACTAAAATCAATTAAAAAACTAGGGCTGCATAAATATGTATTTGTAAAGCCCATGGTATATGGCACATTAAAGTTTGAACAGCTTAGTAAAATTGACATTATGGTAAGATCTTCAAGATTAGACTACTCCCCTTTTGTAGTATTGGAAAGCGCATCAATGTCTATCCCATCCATTGTTTCTAAACAAACCTATTTTGCAGAACTTATCAAAACGGCTAATGCTGGTTACACTTTAAACGAAAATTCTGTGGAAGAACTTATGCAAATTTTTGTAGAAAGCATGAACGATATTGAATCAGTTCAGTGGAATAGAAAAAAAATGAACGCTATACAAATGGTCATAGATCATTGCTCATGGAAAAATATTGCAAGAGAACAAATAGAAGTTTATAAAACAATTAAATAAATTGCTATACTACAAAACCAGTAAACTGCATCCACGCATAGCTGCATGATCCATTCTCCCAAGCACTTCAAAACTGCCATCTGCATATATTTTACCAATATCTTGAGTGGCTATAAATGAACAACTGTAAATATTAGCAAGGTCTACAATTTGTATTAGGCCTGTCCCCTCCAACAATAACTCAAAAGGGTCGTCTTCTTTTCGAACAAATACTTTCATCCATGGCGGGCAATAGTACCTCCCATTACCGTTTGAGTAAGCTTGGCTTAACAGTTCTGTCATCCCATACTCTGCATGAATATCACGGAGACCTAACCTTCTAATTAGTGTTTCGTGTAATTCTTTTCTTGTTAACTCTCTACCCCTGCCCTTCATACCACCTGTTTCCATTACAATCGTATGCTTTAATTGCAATGGAAATTGAGCAGAAAAATCAAGTAAGGCAAAAGTGACTCCCAATAACAATGTAGGCTGGCCCTTTACTTCCAATTCTTCTAACTTTTTGGCTAACTCATCATAATTATACAAATAAAAGCCACTATCGGAATGACTACTTATCTCAATCATCTTATTGGCCATGTATACCAAAGATGAATTTTCTCTTTCTAAATAAGCAGGCAATAACGCCAAAACACACCAATTTTGAATGGATCCATATTGGCGTTCAAATCCTTGAATAAATGACTGCTCATAAATCGCTAAATCTCTTACATAGTGCCTACTAGTTACCATTCCTGTTGTTCCACTGCTTTCAAATATCTTCTGCTCTTGCCAATTTCCTGTTATTACCTGCTGCTCTTTGAAAAATGAAATAGGCAACGCCGGTATTTTTTGTGGTATCTTTCGTTCAGAAGGTAATGCATCAATCAGGTCAACCCATTTTCGGTAAATTGAGTTGTATTGGTACTGAAATTGAAAAACAGTGTTGCACAAATCATCAAAACTGGATTCATTTACAGAAAAAATATTGTTAATATCAATGGGTAGCACCAACCTTATTTGTATTGTTTTAACTAAATTTGAACAGAAAGTAATCTGATGAGAACAAAATTATTAATCCTGCTGACAATTACCCTCTTTTTTTACGGATGTAAAAAAGACGAATTTAATACAAAGCCAACACTTTCATTTGGTGAAGTGAACTCAAGGGAACTTAGACAGGGTAATTTGCTCATTTTCAGTTTAAACTTTACAGATAAAGAAGGTGATATTCAAGATACGCTTTGGGTACAAAAAATTTCAAAAACTTGCCCTACTACTCCTGGAGTACAATTCATAAGTCCCAATAGGGTTCCTGACTTCACAGGGACTCCTAATTTAAAAGGTAAATTAGAAGTCACTTTTGTTTACAATGCAAATGTGCCTGGAACTCCATCAATTGTAGGTTGTACCAATAGAAATGATACTTCTTATTTTAGATTTTGGTTAAAAGATAAAGCCAATAATAGAAGCGATACCATTAACTCTCCAGACATCATCCTAATCAGGTAATGAAAGGAATTGCATTAATAAAAGGCTTTTTTTATGGCAACTATTTTTATGCAATTTGTGCGGTTGCACTATCCATTGAATGTTCTTTACAACTAGGTCTTCCTCTAAATAATATCTTTTATTATTTATTACTAAGCTTCGCAACTGTACTGTATTATACACATGCTTATTACATCGAAATAAAAGGGAACCATATTAATTTAAACGAAAGAACAGCTTGGTATTTACGCAATAAAAAAAAGATTGAAGGTTCGCAATTAATATTTACTTTTTTAATTGCCATAATTTCCCTCTTAATGGTGAATGGTCTTCAGCCCCATTTTTCTAAAGTAAATTTTAAAAGTTGGTTGTTACTCTTTACTTTCTTGCTAATGGGTATAGCATATTATAAACATATGCACCCTTTTTGGGGTAATTGGGGATTAAGAAACCATGGCCTCATAAAGCCTTTAGTTATAGGATTAGTTTGGGCAGGCGCGGTTTCTTTTTCGCCTGTTTTTTTTTATGATTTAAGTTATCCAGGTCAAGATAAAAGCTTAGAGCTATTAACCTGGCTATTATTTATTAAAAACTGGTTGTTCATAAGCATTCTTTGTATTCTTTTTGATATCAAGGATTATGCAAATGATGCCAACCAGCAATTAAAAACTTGGGTAGTTCAATTTGGGCTTAAAAAAACATTGTATTGGGTCATTTACCCTATGACTATTTTAAGTATTCTGGCTTATTGGATTTTTGCGATTGGGCAAGATTTTTCGATTTTCAACATATTATTCAACAGTCTACCCTATTTATTGTTGATAACTGTTTGCACCTATATGCACCAACGTAAAAGCATTCTCTATTATCTTGCAATCATTGACGGATTAATGCTGGTAAAAGCAATTTGTGGCATAACCAGCTTGCTGGGAAACTAAACTATTAACAATGGCCAAAGCTAAAACAACCAAGACTAAGTCGGTAGTTACCGAAAAGTCTATGAATTTTTTAAAAACGTATATCAATACGCCATCTCCAGTAGGATTTGAAAGTGGGGGACAAAAATTGTGGATGGAATATATAAAGCCTTATGTAGATACCCTATTTACAGATCCTTATGGCACTGCTGTTGCAGTAGTAAATCCTACTGCCCCTTTTAAAGTAGTAATTGAAGCCCATTGCGACGAAATCAGTTGGTTTGTCAATTATATTAACGATCAAGGGCTAATTTATTTGAAAAGAAATGGTGGTGTAGATCATCAATTTGCTCCCGCAAAGCGAGTGCTCATTCACGGTAAAAAAGGCCCGGTAAAAGCGGTTTTTGGATGGCCTGCAATTCATACCCGGTTAAGTAATCCTGAGCAAAAAGAGCCATCCCCAAAAATAGAAAACCTTTGTTTGGATTGTGGTGCCAGAAATAAGAAAGAAGTAGAAGCCTTAGGAATTCGAATTGGGTCTGTTGTTACTTATGAAGAAGGATACGATGAATTGGCATACGATTTTATCATTGGACGTGCATTTGATAATAGAGTTGGGGGATTTATGATTGCGGAAGTTGCCAGATTGCTCAAAGAAAATAAAAAGCAATTGCCGTTTGGCCTTTATGTAGTGAATGCAGTTCAAGAAGAAATTGGATTAAGAGGAGCCGAAATGATTGCACGTAGAATCAAACCAAATATTGCTATCATTACAGATGTAACACACGATACTAGCACTCCAATGATTAGTAAAATAATTGAAGGAGATATTCAGTGTGGCAAGGGACCCTCTCTTGCTTTTGCACCGGCAATACATAATAAATTGCTTGCGGTTGTAGAAACAGTTGCAGAGAAAAACAAAATTCCTGTTCAAATGCGCACCCTTAGCAGAAGTACTGGAACCGATACAGACAGTTTCGCTTATGCAAATGATGGATGCCCTTCTGTTTTAATTTCAATCCCATTAAGATATATGCATACAACAGTTGAAATGTTGCATAAAAAAGATATTGAAGACACCATTAAATTAATGTACGAAACCTTACTAACATTAACGCCTAAGACCAATCTTAGCTATTTATAAGTATGGTAGTACCCAACCAAACAACTTTCAAGGTAGCCATTCTTGATCTTTATGAAGGTCAGGCTAACGAAGGAATGCGTTGTATAAGAGAAATACTTGCTAATTGGGGTATTAATAATAATGTCCACATTCAATTAGCTGAATTTAATGTTCGGGAACATCTAGCTGTGCCTTCATTAGACTTTGATTTATACATTTCAAGTGGGGGGCCAGGCTCTCCACTTGATACGGTAGATACGGAATGGGAAACAGCCTATTTTAGTTGGTTAAAACAATTGGAGGAATGGAACAGTAATTCAACTTGTTTTCCTAAAAAGCACGCTTTTTTCATTTGTCATAGTTTTCAACTACTCTGCAGGCATTACCAAATTGGTAATGTTTGTAAAAGAAAATCTACTTCTTTTGGTGTTTTTCCAGTGCATATGATGGAAGATGGTCACCATGAATTGGTCTTTACTGGACTACATGATCCATTCTATTGTGTAGACAGTAGAGACTATCAAGTAATTGAACCCAATCACGATAAAATAAGGGAATTGGGGGGAGCAATACTAGCCATTGAAAAAAACAGACCACATGTGCCTTTTGAAAGAGCCATAATGTCTATACGTTTCAATGACTATTTTATGGGGACACAGTTTCATCCAGAAGCAGATGCCATTGGGATGGCTATGTATTTACAAAGGGAAGACAAAAAGAAAGTTGTTATTGAAGCGCATGGTTTAGCAAAATGGGAAAGCATGGTTGAACAATTAATGGATCCAGGAAAAATCATGTGGACCTACAACCATATTCTTCCTAACTTCCTAAATGAAGCCACTAAAGAATTGGTTACACAATAGTCCAAAATAATATTTTATGGTTCCTGCAATCAGAAAACAATTCAACGAATCTTTTACTGAATCTGGGTATCAAGAATACCTTGCATTGTTAAATGATAAATTTAAAGGGGCAATTGAATTCAGGGTTGCTGAAACACCTGTATTTATTGATCAAGCTTTTAAAGATAAAATACTTTCGGCTTGCGAATCAATAGTTGATTTTATTGTACAACCCAACTTCACTGAATTAACCAATAATTCAATCCCTGCAAATGTTCAGGTTCCCAATCAAAATAAACACACCCATTTTATTGCTTTCGACTTTGGTATTTGCGAAAATGATCTTGGTGAACTAGAACCTCAATTAATTGAAATGCAAGGGTTCCCAACTTTATTTGCTTATCAAATATGGCAAGACAATATATGCAGAAAACAATTTAACATACCAGATAATTACAGCTGTTATTTAAATGGATTTACTAAAGAAACTTACACCGCATTACTCAATGAAATAATTGTAGGCCAATATTCTTCAGAAGAAGTGATACTGTTAGAATTATTTCCACATGAACAAAAAACAAAAATTGACTTTTATTTTACTGCAGAATATACGGGCATTTCAGTTGTGTGCTTAACCGAATTAATAAAAGAAGGGAATGACCTTTTTTATATTAAAGACAATAGAAAGATTCAAATCAAACGAATTTATAACAGGATTATATTTGATGACTTACAGCAACAAACAAACGAAATTCAAGAAAAAGGAAATATACTTTTTGAAGAATTAAATGTTGAATGGGTTCCTCACCCCAATTGGTTCTACAGAATTAGTAAATACACATTACCATTTATTAATCACCCGTATGTTCCCACTACTTGGTTTTTGAATGAATTAAAACAAGTTCCACAAGACTTAGAAAATTATGTATTAAAGCCATTGTTCTCATTTGCAGGGCAGGGTGTTGTAATTGATGTAACACAAAAAGATATTGAGTTAGTTCAATATCCAGAAAATTGGATTCTCCAAAAAAAGGTCAAATACGCTGCGGTAATTAATACCCCAAATGAACCCGCGAAGGCAGAGCTAAGAATATTTTATTTTTGGAAAGAAGGTGATGCAAGGCCAATAGCAACCAATAACTTAGCACGTCTAAGCAAAGGAAAAATGATTGGTGTTAGATATAACCAAGACAAAGACTGGGTTGGTGGCAGCCTTGCTTATTTTGAAAAATGACCAAACTATATATGACCGAAAACTTATCTACGCATACTAAGAATATTCTCGGCTTGCAATTACCTACCGATCCTAGATGGGTAGATTTAGCAAGCATTTCATTAGAAGCTATTTTAACTGACCATGCTTATTGTGAACAAAAAGCAGCTTTAACTTGCATTTCTTATATTCAAAGATATTCAGATAGAAAAGAATTAGTAGAAGCTTTATCCCCTATTGTATCTGAAGAATGGGGCCATTTTAGAGCGGTTTTAGCAGAACTTAATAAAAGAGGACTTTCTTTAGGAAAACAAAGGAAAGATGAATATGTAAATCAATTATTGATATTTCAACACAAGGGTGGGCATATAGAAGATAGACTATTAGACCAATTGCTTACAATGGCCTTAATAGAAGCGAGAAGTTGTGAACGATTTAAGCGATTAAGTGAGGGGTTAGAAGATCCGTATTTAAGAAAGTTCTATAGAAAATTCATGGAAAGCGAAGCAGGACATTATACTTTATTTATTACCCTTGCCGAATTATATTTTCCTAAAACTAAAGTTAGAGCAAGATGGAAAGAATGGCTTGCTCATGAAATTGAAATCATGAAGCACCTTGAAATAAGAGGTGACCGCATTCATTAAATTAGCCTTCCAAATTACTACTCAATTTTTGTCAACTTCAAGTAAGACGAGACAACCACAAAAAAAGCCCCGAGTAAACTCGGGGCTTTTTAATATCAATTACTTGATAATTATTCTTGAACTTTAAAGTCTACTCTTCTATTAAGTGCTTTACCTTTTGCAGTCTTATTGTCTGAAATTGGTTGAGTACTTCCAAAGCCTTCAGCTGTAAGTCTTGCAGCATCAATTTTTTGAGCTACTAAGTAAGCTTTTACAGCATTTGCACGCTTTAATGATAATGGGTTATTGATTTTGTCATTGCCTGAAGCATCAGTATGACCTTCTACAAAAAGTTTCAATGTTGGATTCTCATTAAGTGCTTTTACCACTTTATTTAACTCTACTTTAGAAACTTTGGTTAATACTGCAGAACCAGAAACAAACTGTACTTTCTTATTATCAAAATTGTAAGTGGCTTTTAATTCAGGACAACCATTGTTTTCACGAGTTCCTTTAATTGAAGGACACTTATCTTCTTCGTCGTTAACACCATCACCATCGGTATCAGGAATAGGACAACCTTGGTAACGAGCCAAGCCTGGAACTGAAGGGCACTTGTCTTCTTCATCGTTAACACCGTCTTTATCGGTATCAGGAATAGGACAACCATTGTATTTAGCAGTACCTGCGATAGTAGGACATTTGTCATTCTCATCGTTGATACCATCTTTATCTGTATCAGGAACAGGACAACCATTGTATTTAGCAACACCAGCAACTGTAGGACACTTATCATCTTTGTCATTAATACCATCTTTATCAGTATCAACTGGAGCTGGCGCAACAACTGGAGGAGGAGGAGGAGTAACTAAAACTGGAGCTGGCTTATCCTTCAGTGGAGAAGCAATACCTACTGAATAAGCGGTATGATTAACTGCCAATCCAGAAATTGCTGGGCGATACAACATTTGAGTATTGATGAAAGTTTCACCACCAACATTGAATTGTAGGCCTAAACCAGTATTACCTTGGGCAGCAAAATAAGTTCCATTATACATTGAAGCACCAACGCCAAATGTTATATAAGGAACAACTACATATTTATCTGAAAGCAATTTAACATTCACATTAGCATCAGCTTCTAATAAGAAAAGGCTTCTTACAGAAGGCGCAACACCTGATTTTCTATAAAATGGATATTTGGTATAGGTACCAGATAATGTAGCCATAAAGTCTACATGTTCAGAAATACCTTCAAAATATTGCAAGCTTAAACCAGGACTCATTTCCTTCAATGGTGTGAATTGACCACTTTGAAGAACACGAGAAAGAGAAGTTCTGCTGATTTTTTCCGCAGTATACATATCATTTAAGAAAAAAGCAATTCCTAAGCTTGCTCTTTTCTTATAGCTGGTAGGTGTTTGTGCAAAAGAAGCCGTTGCCAAACCAACAACTATCAAAGAAAACAGAAATTTCTTCATAAACAGGTTTTTGTTAATTTATGGCAAAAATACATGTAGAAATTGGTTTTCTAAAATTATGATAACTTTATCTTTTAATTATTTTTTCCACTAGGTACTTCTACCACTTCTAGTTTTACTTTGGCAAGTCCTTTATTCAAAAATTGCAATTTTTGAGCGGCAGCCCTTGTTAAATCAATCACTCTACCCTTTTTCTTCATTCGAGGGTGCATTTTATCATTGATCTTAACAACGACCCATCTCCCATTCTTAATATTGGTAACTTTCACCCAAGTGCCTAATTTTAGGTTATTGCTTGCACCAGTAAAAGCTTTATTAGTAAATTTTTCTCCAGAAGCAGTTTTAATTCCCTCGAAACGACCACTATAATAACTGGCTGTTCCCAATACCACTTTTCCAGTGAAAACCAAATTAGCATCTGCTTTTAAAGCACTATCTGCCGACCACAACAAACTATCGGGCATACCTGGATTAAATAACACCGAATCTGATTGCGTTTGCCCTTTTAATTTACCAGCAATAAGCAGTAACAGA
>JBKBWE010000340.1:0-2650 GCA_046289145.1 Sediminibacterium sp. | reverse complement strand
ACAAGAAGATGAAAGCACCAATACCATTGGATTCCGTTGTGCCATGAGCCATTATGGTGCACCAGAAGGAATTGGCAGCAAGGCAAAAACGGGTAATAATTTCCCTCCGCGCCGAAATAAAAGATAGACTCTAAAGATAATTTGCAACATGCGCATTGGATACGGGATAGATTTTCACCAATTGGTTGAAGGAAGAGATTTAGTGATTGGTGGTATTACCATCCCCCATACCAAGGGAGCCCTTGGCCATAGTGATGCAGATGTATTATTGCACGCCATTTGCGACGCCTTATTAGGAGCTGCCTGCTTAGGCGATATTGGGGTACATTTTCCAGATACTTCTAGTGAATTCAAAAATATTGATAGCAAAATTTTACTCGCCAGAGTAAAAGAACTAATAACCGTCGAAGGCTATTCCATTGTAAATATTGATGCGTCACTTTGCTTAGAAAAACCTAAGATTAAACCTTATATTCCTGCCATGCAAGAAGCCATTGCGAGTATATTGGGTATTGGATTAAGAGATATTTCCATAAAGGCTACCACTACAGAAACAATGGGCTTTGTTGGCCGAGAAGAAGGACTGGTATCTCATGCAGTTTGTTTGATACAACGCAGTATATGATTTACCTAAATAAGATATTACCCGTATTCGTGATGCCCATCATGCTTATCATTTATTTGTTGATTTATGGGGTATTGAAAAAAAAGAACTGGCCTATTTATGCTGCAATGATTAGTTTGTATGTTTTTTCAACCCCCATTTTTGCCAAGAATTTTTTTAAATTGATTGAAGGAACTGCGCCTAGACAAACATCCAAAAATGTATCAAATGCCGAAGCAATTGTGGTATTGAGTGGGATGATTAATCAGGTAAAATCTACCAATGGAGTTTATCCAGAATGGATGGACCCAGATCGTTTTTTTGCAGGATTGGACTTATTTAAATCAGGCAAAGCAACTAAAATTATTTTCACAAGAGGTAAAATGCCTTGGGATAAAGCGACTAATACAGAGGGAGATATCTTGCGCAAATTTGCTTTAGATTATGGTGTTCCAGATTCTGCAATAGTATTAACGGGTAATGTAGAAAACACAGCAGATGAAGCAAAAGCAGTAGGTAAGTTAATGGGTAAATGGAGACATATTATTTTAGTGACATCTGCCTATCATATGCCTAGGGCAAAACAAAATTTTGAGTCCCAAGATTTTATCGTTCAGCCATTTAAAGTGGACTATAAAGTGGATCAATTGAATGGGTTGACTTTGATGGAATTTTTGCCAGATGCGGATAGTTTTGGATTATTTAATACTGGATATAGGGAATTAATTGGAAGAGTGATTTATTATATTTTTTAATTTTATTGATGTTTAAGAATTGTAATATTGGTATCATCGGCTTAGGTTATGTAGGATTGCCTTTATCTATAGCTTTTGCTGAGAAATACCTTGTTATTGGTTACGATATTAATGAAGAGAGGGTTTCAGAACTAAACAATCAATTTGATAAAACCAAAGAGATAGAAAATGCTCAATTTGATACAGCTATACCGATTAAGTTTACTAGTGATTTAAAGGAACTCTCTTTTTGTAACATATTTATTATTACGGTACCTACACCGATAGACAAAGAAAAGAATCCTGATTTGTCGTTTTTAGTTAATGCGACAAATGCTGTTGGGTCAATTTTGAAAAAGGGTGATATAGTAATATATGAATCAACAGTGTATCCTGGATGTACCGAAGATGAATGTGTTCCAGTACTTGAATCATCAAGTGGACTAAAATTCAATCAAGACTTTTATCTAGGCTATTCTCCAGAAAGAATTAATCCAGGAGATAAGTCAAGACCTATTCAGTCGATAGTAAAAGTAACTTCTGGATCAACACCTGAAATAGCTAGAGCAATTGATGATTTATATAAATCAATTATAACAGCGGGCACATATTTAGCACCCAGTATTAAAGTGGCAGAAGCTGCTAAAGCCATTGAGAACGCACAGCGAGATGTGAATATTTCATTCATGAATGAGTTGGCGTTGATTTTTGACAAACTGGACATTGAAATTGATGAAGTATTGGAAGCGGCTAAAACCAAATGGAATTTTTTACCTTTTAAGCCTGGTTTAGTCGGCGGACATTGTATAGGTGTTGACCCACATTATTTAGCATATAAAGCAATGCAAGTTGGGTATACCCCCAAAGTAATATTATCAGGAAGAGAAGTGAATGACCAAATGGGTGTGTGGATGGCGGAAAAAATAATTGCTTATTTAGCCAAACAATACGATGGAGATATAAAGGGTAAAAAAGTGTTGATCCTAGGATTTTCCTTTAAAGAAAATTGTGCAGATACTCGAAACACGAAAGTCATAGATGTATACAACACTTTGATTCAAGTTGGTCTTGATGTTACTGTATATGACCCTTGGGTTGATTCTGAATTTGTTAAAAAAGAATTTGGGATAAATATTACACAAGTTAGCACTGGTCAATTTGACTACACATTCAAAGCGGTAAAACATAAAATATTCGATTAATGAAAAATGTTGCAATTGTTGGTGGTGGAATATTGGGTTTAGCTATTGGTTATGAGTTAAGTAAGTCATTTAAAAATTATAGAGTTTCAATTTTCGAAAAAGAATCAATC
>JBKBWE010000339.1:0-2659 GCA_046289145.1 Sediminibacterium sp. | reverse complement strand
AATGATTTATGATTTAGCTTCTGTAACAAAAGTATCTGCTACTACGGTTTCAATTATGAAATTAGTAGAAGAAGGCAAAGTTGATTTAGAAAAAACATTGGGAGATTATTTAACATGGACAAAAAAATCAGACAAAGTAAATTTAAAATTAAAAGATATTCTATTACACCAAGCTGGGCTTAAATCATTTATTACCTTTTACAGAGAGCTATTAGATAGTGCAACTGGAAAGCCTTTACCAGCCTACTTTAGAGAGCGTTCAATGCCAGGCTTTTCAGTACGCGTTGCAGAAAATATTTACTTAAGAAATGATTGGCAAGATTCGATTTTTCAAAGAATATTAACTAGTCCATTAACTCAATCAGGTCAATATATTTATAGTGATAATGACTTTATTTTTCTAGCAAAAGTGGTTGAAGCTGTAACCGGAAAAAACATTCACGATTACAGTAAAGAAATATTTTACAACCCACTTGCAATGACCACTACAGGTTTTACTCCAAGAAAATATTTTCCGCTGAATTCATTGGTACCAACGGAAGATGAAAAGCATTTTAGGCAGCAAATGATGCGAGGAGATGTGCACGACGAAGGGGCTTCTTTGTTTGGAGGTATTGCAGGACACGCGGGGCTATTTAGCAATGCCTATGATTTAGCCCAATTGTATCAAATGCTATTGAATGGAGGTACAATGAATGGCCAGCAATTCCTACAAAAAGAAACCATTCAACAATTTACCGCTTACAATAGTACTATTAGTAGAAGAGGATTGGGTTTTGATAAGCCAGAAAAAGACAATTTAAGCAGAAAAGAGCCCTATCCTTCTAAATCCGTATCCTTAAATACCTATGGCCATACTGGTTTTACAGGTACCTGTGTTTGGGTAGACCCAGATAACGATTTAATCTATATTTTCCTTTCTAATAGGGTTACACCCACCAGAAACAATACCCTTTTTGGAAAAATGAACGTGCGTCCAAATATCCAGGAGGCCATTTATCAGGCTATAATCCATTAACATCATATTTACACGTGAATACCGCGGTAAGAATTAACTTCAATGTATAATTTTTATTTATGAAACGCGGTATTCACTATTTTTTGCTGATTGGTATCAGCAGCTTCTTTTTAATTTCTTGCTCTAATAATGCCCCTAAGGAAACCAAATTGATTCCCAAAGAGGCCATGGTAGTAGTTAGCATTGATCCCAACGCATTTAAAGAAAAATTACAAAATGGGGGCATAAGCCTAGATAGTATTCTATCTAAAGGATACCAAAAAGATTCTACCAAACCAGAAGACCAACAAAAAGTAGCCGACTTTAGAAATAATTCTGGCATTAATTGGGAAGAAAAAATTCACTTTTTTAGTTATCCTCAAAAAGAGAATAAGAACGCTAATATTATGAATTTACTTTTTAGTATTTCAGATTCAGCTGTCTTTAATCAGTATCTCAGTAAATTAAACTGGAAGGATAAAAAGGCTTTTTCTAAAGAGGAAAATTACCAATACTTGCCACTAAGCGACAACAATATTTTGGCTTGGAACAAAGAACATGCTTTAGTCATGATTTATGAAAACAAAGCAATTCCTTATTATGATACAGTTAATATGCGATTTGTCATTCCTGAAAAAAAGGATAATAAAAAAACGATGCTAACTGAATTGTCGCGTTTATTTACACAGAAGGAATCTGCTTCAATGGCTTCTGTTAAAGAGTTTGGTAAAATGTTTAAAACCAAAGCGGAGGGATATTTATTTGCAAGCTCAGGTGGTTCATTGGCTGTTTTAAGTGGAATGCCATTACAATTACCTAAACTAGAAGAATTAGTAAACAATAATTATACTTCAGCAACTTTAGCATTTGAAGAAGGAAAAATTATTGCTAAATCTGTAACTCATACCAATCCTTTATTAAGTAGCATTCTAAAAAAATATGCTGGTCCAACAGTCAATACCAATTTAATCAAAACCTTTCCTTCTCAAAATATAAATGCAATTGTAATGGCTTCCTTTAATCCTGCCATATTTGGAGGGGTTTTAAAAGAGTTAGAAGTAGAAGGATTTGTGAATGAATTTTTAACTAAATCTGGTGTAACAGCTGCTGAATTATATGGAGCAATTAAAGGTGATATAGCGGTAGTTGTTGCAGACTTAGGAATGGGCATGAATGAGCCTCAAACAAGAAAAGATGAATTATCGATGGTAGTAAAAAAACCTATGGGGAAATTAATTATTAATGTCCCAGCGGGTAAACCGGAAAGTTTCAAAAAAGTAATGGACAAAATTGTTGACCGTGGTTTTGCAGTGAAAAAAGGAAATGAATATAAATCTGGGGATTTATTTGGTCAAATGGGAATTTATATGGTTGCAAATGAGCAAGGAATTATCATTGCAAGCGATTCCATTACCTATGCCCAATACAAATTGAATACTACTAAGGCGAGTATTAATAATGAAGCTTTGAATTATTTTAAAGGAAAATCTAGCGTTATTTATATTGATGTTGCCAACACATTAAATGGATTTATTAAAGACTCATCAGGGGGCTATTATAATTCATTAATAACAGCTAAAAACACTATTAAAGTCATCATGGGGAGTTCTGAGAACTTTTCTGATAATAGCATCACTTCTGTATTAGAAATTAATATGCAGA
>JBKBWE010000338.1:0-2670 GCA_046289145.1 Sediminibacterium sp. | reverse complement strand
CTTGCGCAATCAAAGAAAGAAGAAGGAAGTTGGTATTGGAATATTCAAATTTTTCGTTGGGATTGAAATTGTTTTGTAGCGATGCTATTTTATCCAGCAAATCCTGTTGGCTAAGCGAACTGCTCTTCCACGAATCATAATCAGGAGTATCGGTAAAGTTGGCAAGGCCGCTCCTATGTTTAAGCAACATTTCAATGGTTATTTTATCAGCATTTTTAAGCTTAGGGAAGAATTCGCTTAATTTACTGTTTAAGCTTAGTTTCTTTTTCTCAACTTGTTTAAGAATGATTACAGCGGTGAACATTTTGCTCATTGAGCCTATCCGATACTTGGTTTCATTAGTAGCTTTTATGCCGTCCTTTACAGATAGAAAACCATAGTGGTTGCTGTATATTTCTTTTCCATCTCGGAAAATGGAAACGCCCCCCATGCCTTTGTCATTTTTGTCTATGACAGCAAACAAGGAGTCCAACTTGGCTTTTTTATTGACTGGTAACATTTGACTATTCGCAGCAGTGAATGTCAAGAAATTGAAAATTAAAGCAAGACTTATTATTTTCATATGAAACATTGTTTATTTAATTAAACTTGCATCGAAGGATTTGTGTATTGGCGATGGCGGGCATCCCGACACGTCATGACAAGTTTTGAAAAACCTCCGCCTCACTATTGCCAGTACGATGTCAGTGATTGGTTGTTCTTTTCTTACTGCGTCCACGATATAGAATTAATAATTTATTCAAACTTCTTAGATCAGTATCGTAGTCATCAATTTGTAAATGTTCTGCTCCACCAGGATGGTCATAGTTTAAGTAATAATGAATATCTCTCCCTGAACCTTCACTAACCACTTCTTCGTTTTTAATTTCACTCCAAGGGTAAAAATCGGTTGAAATAGTTTTTATCCCTTTTTCGTTTAAAACAATTTGAGGTGCTCTGTTTGTCGCTTGTTTGTATTCTTTAAAGCTAAAATATGCGCCCACAATTGATAAAATTGCGCCTAAAATATAATTGTTTTCCTTAATAAGCAAGTAGAGGCCAAATCCCATACAGGCTAGCATGACTGCCATTTCAACAAAATTCCCTCCTCGCGAATAATAAATAATTGTTTCGTTTGGAATTGTTAAATTATCGTGGAAAATGTCCTCCTGTTTAAACTTGTTCTGTAATGATGCCCATTTTTCCTTGTCTGTTGCACTACGTATTTCTGTTTTTTCAAAAATGCTATTGTCTGCCCAAATGAGTTTTTCTTGCACGGCTCGTTTTTTAAGCTCGTGAACATTTCTCACATTATCAAAAGCCCAGAGTCGCCATTTTGTAATCAGAATACTCCACCAAAGCCAAGCCAATGCGAATGCCAGCACAAATCCAACAGGAAACCCCCAGGGCGGTATAATTTCTTGAGTACCTAAATAAAGGGTAAGTCCAATGGTTCCGAACATCATTATCATTGCAGGATAATTAACCATTCTATGCCCTTTTGATATGGCTTCGTCAACTGTTACAGTTTCATTCATCTTTTATATTTCTTGTTGGGTTGTTCCACAATGACCGCCAGCGGTTCTCAGCTCAACGATGTGGCGGATTTTTAGCACAAAGCTCAATAGAAATTTCTAATATTAAATAACTTCCGTCTGCCTCTTTGTCGGCTTTCCCTTTATCAATCCAATTTTTCATTTCTTAACCAAAGTCAATTAATGAGTGATTTACACAGGATAGTTTTGCATCATAATTTAAAATTTAATTGAAATGAAAGCATTAAAATTAACAGTTTTAGGATTGAGTATAGCGCTCTTTTCTACAAATTTGTTTGCACAGCAAGCAAATATTTCAGATAGGTTCACCACTATTTCGGAAATCTCAATATCAGCCATTGAGCCTACTCACTTACTGGTATCTTCAAAACCTATAAGTGCCGATATTACCCGATTTTCGACACTAAGCAATGTAAAAATTGGCGCATCAAACGCTTTTATTCAAAGTCAGAAGAGCTTGCTTTTGGGACAATCTGATAATGGCTCTTTTCAAAAATATAATTTAGACTTGCAGCTTGATGATGAAAAAAAGAACTTCTTTTTTGATAATAGAAGAAATAGGTACTCATCTCTTTGGGCTTTTGCTTCTTTAAATTATTTGTATGCTGACTTAGTTGGTGTAATGGATAAAAATATTTTGGTTCAGTATCAGAACGGAGTGGTGGATGGGCTACAAATAACGCCTAAATTTTTGACCATTGGGGCAGCTTATATGCAAGTATCACTGGCAAACGTTTTTTTACCACAAGTCATAAAAAATGAAAGAACTTTAAAGTGGGTACAAATTGCCTCAGGTACAATTATGACAGTTGTTCAATCAAGCACATTGTTTGTAGGCAAGCCAACCCCATATTATGTGCTTTTTTCTGCCCTGGAGGTTGGAACTACTGCGTACATCACCTTAGATGCAATTAAATGGAAAGCAAAAAAGAAAAGTAAAATAGTCTCAACAGGTACCTATTAAGCAGCCCCTGCTAAATCCTCTCCAAAAAGGAAGACTTTCAATGTATTGAAAATCGATGTTTTACAAAATTTCAAATACACGCTTATTTTAAAACAGGTAAGTATCTGGACAAAAATAAATTTATAATAAAAAGTTGTTTGAAAAATTGATACAAAACTGGTGGTCGTAGCT
>JBKBWE010000046.1:0-13464 GCA_046289145.1 Sediminibacterium sp. | reverse complement strand
ACTCGTTTCCTAAATTGTTACGCGCTTTAATTTCGAAAATATATTTACCAGGAGAAAGATTGGTGTATTCTTTTTCTGTTCTTTGACTCCAAGCGGACCAATTGTTTTCTAATCCTTTTAATCTAAAACTATATTCGAGGTTATTTAGATACCCGTGAAGTGATGCAGCAAAATCAATCTGCACACTATTAAAATCGTAATTGATTTGAGGTATACTTTCTTCTAATTGAATAGCCGGTAAATCTAGCCGATTAAAGTAACCGCCAAATACCATGCTATCTAAATTACTTCCAATTTTTAAAGACCTTACCTGAACAGAAAGTGGTGGGGTATTTTGTTTGTATTTTTTATAATTGATATGATAGAATCCACGTTCGCCTCCTAAAAAAATATTGTGCTGGTCTACTGCATAAATCATTTCGAATCCGCTCAGCATTTTATTTTTTAATTCGGGCATATCAATTAATTGGGGTTGATCTACAGATAAATCAATTACACCAACATTTTTTTCATGGATATACCAGATATTTCCCTCTTTGTCTTCTTTTAAATAACGAATGCTTTTGTTGCCCAATAAGTTTAGGAAAAAGCCATCGGGTTCAAATAAGTTGGTTTCTTTATTGTATTGATAAACGCCATTACTAGTAGCAACGTTTATTTTATTTTTAATTAAAAATACGTGGTTGTTTAAATTAGAAGGTAGGCCCTGATTGATGCCATAAGTAGTTACTTGTTTATTGCTATCAATTTTGAACACGCCATGATATGGATGCGATACCCAGGTATTTAAATCGGCATCAACTGCAACAAAACGAGAAGACTCGTTGAAATTGGGGATAGATGTTTGAACCGTTCCGTCTATATTGAGCAAGCCTTTGTAGTTACCAGCTATAATCCCGGTACGGTAAGGGGTAAAATTCCAAAATCCTGCATAATTAGAAAATGGGACAGCCGTATTTCCTTTTATTTCAAATGCACCATCATGATGACCCAATAATAATTTGCCATTGATTTGTTGAAGGTTCCAGTTTTGTCCACGCGTATTATTTACCAACGAAAAATTTCCTTTGCTAAAGCTGAGGTCTTTTGCGGGTTGAAGGGGAACCACAAATAATCCATTAGAGGTACCCAAATATAGTTGGTTGTTTTGCACCATGGCGGTATAGCCAGATTCCTCATTTAATTGGGGAGATATATTTTTGATGGCACTATTGTTCGCAATAAAGTCGATGCCATTGTTGAGCCCTAACCAGAGATTTTTTTCCTTGTCTAAAAAAATACTCAAAATATTATTGTTTTGTAGGCCCTCTGTTCTAGCGAACCTTTGAATAATATTACCACTATGATCTATTATATACACCCCACCATTGGTAGTGGCAAGGGCAATCCATTCGCTGTTTACATTGGTAGCTGCATAAATACGTTCATTGGCAAAAAGGGTATTATTGGCCGAATTAATTTTTGTAAGCTGATTTTGACTAAGCAAGTATAACCCATTTTTAAGGGTAGTTATCAATGATTTGTTTTCACCAATTGGTAATATGGAAGTAACCCCATCGGTTTTGGGTAATTGAAGCCCACCCGAGGGAGTAGATTCAAGCGGAACCAATTTGTTTTTATCAAAATAGAGCAGCCCCTTTTCATAGTCGTGTACAATCAATTGGTCATTGGCAGTTTCTAGGTAGGCAAACTCACCCGGAGCGGTAAAAACGGCCGTTTTACCATTTAAAAACCGGAAAATCTTATTAGAAGTTCTAAAATAGACCCCCTTTTTATAAGAAACAATGTCCCAAACATCCCCAAAACTGCGGTCGGCTTCGGGAATTGCATTAATTAATGAGGTAAATACCAGTTTCCCCCAACGATTGGGTAAAAAATAGCCCAGCTCGTCTTGTCCCCCAACATATATTTTGCCATCATTGCCAATTAAGACAGAACGAACAATGGTTTTATTGGGCAATGGGTATAATTGCCAAGATTTACCGTCGAAAGTTAAGAGCCCCTCATTATTGGCCAGATAAATGACCCCCTGTTTGTCTTGTCGGATATCCCAGTTTTGGGCACCGGCATTGTATTGGTTTTTAGAATAGTTGATTATTTCGGGTAACCCGATGGTATTTTGCGCCCCTATGGCCAAGGGGAATAAAAGGAATATGGTGAGTTTTTTCAGCAAGCGGTAAAAATGGTATGATGAATATAACAAAAAAAGCTTGATGTAGTTTTGATGTACTCCATTTTATTAAAAATCAAGCATTTAGAAATCATGATGTAGTAATGTAGGGGCAAGTTATTCTTTCATTGAAGTAGAGTGAAATAGTTTTATGTTGTTAAAACGACTGCATTTCATTCACCAAAAAGCTTGCATTATGAGATTAAGATTTCTACTGCTCTGCCTCCTATTTATTATGGGCGGTTTTCTACAGCAGGTACTGGCGCAGCAAATTGCTGTTAGCGGTAAAGTAACCAATAAAACTACAGGGGAAGCATTGGCCGGTGCTTCAGTTATTGTTCAGGGTACCACTATGGCAACCCAAACCAATGCCCAAGGTCAATTTACCATCAATGTTGCCAAAGGCGCTGTGGTGGTAGTATCATTTGAAGGATTTGAATCTGTAAAAAATACCATCAATGGTCCAGTAACTCTGGGTATTGCTTTGGAGTTGAGTACAGCTAATACCTTAAATGATGTAATCGTAATTGGATATGGTACCAGAAAAATAACCAAGGTTTCAGGGGCTATTTCTACAGTTAAAAGTGAAGACATTGAAAAATTAAAGCCTGTTAGAACAGAGGAAGCCCTTCAGGGTAGAGCATCTGGGGTAAATGTGATTCAAAATGGTACACCAGGATCTAAGCCAACTGTATTAGTAAGAGGTATTCCTTCTTTCTCTGGTACAGACCCAATGGTTATTATAGACGGAGTTCCGCAAACATTAACCGACTTCAACTCAATTAATGCCGCCGATATTGAATCTATCAACGTATTAAAAGATGCAGCGGCAACCGCTATTTATGGAGTTAAGGGGGGTAATGGAGTTATTGTTGTTACTACTAAGTCTGGCCGTAAAAACCAAAAAACCGATATCACTATCAATGGTAACTATGGTGTTCAGAATGTAATTAATACCATTGGCGTGTTGAATGCTTCAGAATATGCTGCTATGATTAATGAAGGAAGTACGGTAGCTGGTGGTCCAGTGGTGTTTTCCGATTTAAGTAAAGTGGGAGTTGGTACCAACTGGCAAAATCAGGTATTTAAAAATGCTTCATTCCAAACGCATTCAATTGCGGCAAGAGGTGGTAGCGATAAAATGACTTATTTCTTAAGTGGTGGTTATGTAGACCAGGGTGGTATAGTAGGTGGAGACAGCAAGAGCCGTTTTAGCCGAGGTAACTTTACAGCTAACTTAAATTTCGATTTGAGTTCTAAAGTAAAATTATTGATTAACACTACTGCCGTAACGCTTTCAGGTAGAGGGGTTCAAGAAAATTCATTCAACTCTATTATTGGTAGTGCCATCAATTTTGATCCAACTGTTTCTGTGTTGAACACAGTTCCAAATACAGTGGGCCAATATGGATTTAGCACTTTGTTGTTATCGGAGATTTATAATCCCCTAACTAAATTAGAAAATACCTATAACAAAAACACTGGTTCAAAAATCTACGGAAAATTTGAATTACAGTACGATATCATGAAAGACCTTAAGTTGACTACTCGTTTTGGTTATACCAAATACGATGGCAATGCAAAAGGATTTAATCCATTGGTATTTTATGGTCCTCAAAACGTAGATAACTCTATGAATGCTGACGGATCAACTGTTGCAGGAAGATTCAATAGTGTTTCTCACGAAAAGACCAGCAACTTTAACTGGACTTGGGAAACCTACGCGAACTACAATTTCAAGATCAAAAATGATCATCAGTTTGAAACAGTAGTAGGTATGGCTGTTGCAAAAACATCAGGAAATGCAGCAGGTGCAAGCAGACAAGATGTTCCATTTAACTCATGGGATTTTGCAGATTTTACGGCTGCTACAGGAAACAACAATGCAACCAATAGCAATGCCATCAATGGTTATTACTATCAATATTTCAGAAGAAACCTTTCTTATTTTGGACGTGTTAACTACGATTACCAAGACAAGTACTTAGGTTCTTTAACATTAAGAAGAGATGGTTCTTATGCATTTGGATCAGAAAACAGGTTTGCTAATTTCTTATCAGGATCTGCAGGATGGGTTATCTCTAACGAGTCATTCTTTAAATCTAAAGTAGTAGACTATTTAAAGATCCGCGGTAGTTATGGTTCAATAGGAAATGAAAATGTAAATCCACAATACGTTTCTATTGTAACAGGTGGTCCTAGTTATGGTCCTACTGCCAACAGTAATGGATACAATTTTGGTGATGTATTTTATCCTGGTTCAACAGTTGCATCTGCAGCCAACAATGCTTTGCGTTGGGAAAAACAATTGCAAGCCAACTTTGGATTTGATGCGGCATTCCTTTCTAGAAAATTAAATTTATCAGTTGATTATTTCCAAAAGAATGTAGATGGTTTATTGTTTACTCCATCTGCTTCTATGTATTTAGGTACAGTGCCTATTCCAACTGCAAATATTGGTTCTACCAGTACACGTGGTTTAGATTTGAGTATTAGCTACAATGATATATTTGGTAAAGACCTTAAGTTCAATACCAGCTTAACTTTCACTACAGCTAAAAACGAAGTAACAGCTACCAATGATGATGGTACTGCAAAAATTTTAGGCGGTTTCTATTTCAATGGACAGAGCCAAAGTGTTACTGTATTTGAAAAAGGAGCAACTCCTGGTTATTTCTTCGGATACAAAACAGTAGGCTTATTTCAAAATGCAGCAGATATAGCTAAAGCACCAACACAAGCAGGTGCGGTACCAGGCGATATTCAATTTGCAGATATTAATGGCGATGGTGTAATTAACGCAAACGATCGCACAAAAATTGGAGATCCATTCCCAACTTTTACCATGGGTTGGAATTTAAGCTTAGATTATAAAAACTTCGACTTCAACATGTTTACTTACGCATCAATAGGCAATGATATATACAAAGCGTATGAGCGTAATGCCAACTTCTCTAATAAATCAAGAGAAGTATTGGCTCGTTGGACTGGCGAAGGTTCTACCAATGATGCAAGATATCCTCGTTATTCATTTACCGATGCAAACAGTAATATTAGAGTAAGTGATCGTTATGTTGAAGATGGTTCATTTGTGAAAATCAAGAATATTCAACTAGGATATACTTTCACTTCTCCTACTATTAAAAAAGCATTCAGCAAATTAAGGGTTTATGTACAGGTAAGAAATGCATTCACATTCACCAAGTACACCGGATTTGATCCTGAAATAGCTGGAGGAATTTTAGACACAGGTATTGATCGTGGTGCATATCCACAAGCAAGAACCTTCTCTGTAGGATTAGACATTAAACTCTAACGAAAACAAATTACAACAATGAAAAAGTTCAACTATACTATTCTAAGCTTGGCCATGGTTTCCATGCTTAGTGTCTCCTGCAAAAAGTGGGTAGACTACGATCCAAAAGAGGATTTTGTAATTACCGAAAAAGAATACCTGCGTTCTGAATCAGATTATAGAACCATGGCAGTGAGTGTGTACACGCCATTGCAGTGGTTAAATCAAGCAGTAGTAGTGGGTGAAATTGCATCGGATAATGCAGTAGCTGGTGGCGAAAACGCATCTGATGTTTTAAGCTTACAACAAATAGACGATTACACGCACACCCCTATCAATAGTACCTTACAAGAGTTATGGGTAAGTGCATACGAAGGCGTGAATCGTGCAAATTACATGACACAATATAAAACAACCAACCTTGCAGGAGCAACAGTGAATTTTGCAGGTAAAGATGCTTTGTATGGTGAAGTATATTTCTTACGTGCTTACTACTATTTTACTTTAGTTAAGTTTTTTGGAGATGTTCCATTGTTTGTAGACAAGCGTTTGGGCTTAACCGATTCAAAATCTTTGAAGCGTGCACCTAAAGCAGATGTGTACAAACAAATTGAAGCAGATTTAACTGCAGCAGTTGCAGCATTACCAGCAGTGCAAGTACAAAAAGGAAGAATTACCAAGTATGCCGCACAAGCATTATTGGGTAAAGTTTATTTGTACCAGAATAAATTTACGGAAGCAGCTACTACTTTAGAAGCAGTGATTACTGCCAATGCATTTTCATTGGTGTCTAATTATGGTTCTATGTTTTTAGCTTCTGGCGAAAATGGACCAGAGTCTGTTTTTGAAATTCAGTACAGCAATAACTCACCTTATTATAACTGGGGTGGAGCAACAAGAGGTCAAGGAAACTATGCAGTACAACAGTGTGGTGTTAGAGGATTAAATGGATCTGGCGCTATGCCTTATGCAGCAGGTTGGAGTACCAATTTGCCCACTGCAAACTTAGCAGCAGCTTATACTGCTGGTGATCAAAGAAAGAATGTAACCATCCTAGACATTGAAGCGTACAAAGCAGCTAACCCAAGTTTTAATATTACTTACCAAGTAGCTCCTTATAAAAACACAGGTTTATACAATCAAAAGTATTTACCACGCAAGGGGGAAACATCTGGGCAAATTGAATTGAACTACACCAATAACTTCCGCATCATTCGTTATTCTGATGTATTGTTAATGGCTGCTGAAGCATTCAATAGATCTGCTGCGCCTAATGATGCAAAAGCCTTGACTTATTTAAATAGAGTGAGAGAGCGTGCATTTGGAAACACCAGTAATAATTTTTCTGGAGCGGGTACAGCATTAAGAGATGCTATTTGGAATGAGCGCCGTTTAGAATTGGCTATGGAAGGAGACCGTTTCTTTGATTTAGTTAGAACTGGTCAGGCAGCTACTAAAATCACTGGCTTTGTAGTAGGCAAGCACGAAGTATTTCCTATACCTCAGCAAGAAGTGGAAATTTCAGGCTTACCACAAAACAGCGGCTATTAATCAACCCACAAAAAAAATGATATGAAATCAATAAAATTTTTATTCAGCGCAGTACTGGTGGGATTGCTTTTCACCGGTTGTAGCAAAAAGGAGTTTACGGATACTTCTTTTGTTGAATCTGCCAGCGTTCCAGATAAATTGAGCGCATTATTTACGATTACCCAAGACAATACAGGATTAGTAACAATTACCCCCCAGGGAGAAGGTGCGGTGTCTTATGATGTATATTATGGAGACGCCACTACCACTCCCGCTAAAGTGGTAGCTGGAAAAAATACTACCCATATTTATAAAGAAGGAGTGTACAATGTAAAGTTGGTAGCCTATAACGTTTCAGGAAAAACAAAAGAAGCTACTCAACAACTGACTGTAACATTTAAGGCACCAGAAAATGTAGAAGCAACTGCAGTGATAGATGCCAGCAATAACTTTAAAGTGAATGTGGGTGCAAAAGCTTTGTACGAAACATTCTTTCAAGTGTATTTTGGAGATGTAGCCAATGAAGTACCTACTAATTTTAACGAAGGACAAACAGTGAGTCATGTATATGCAGCAACTGGAACCTATACTGTTAAAGTGGTAGCATTAAGTGGTGGAGCTGCTAAGACAGAAGTAACTAAAACAGTTACCATTGTAGATCCTGTTTTATTGCCATTAACTTTTGAATCACCTACTATTAATTATGCATTCAGCAATTTTGATGGCGGTAATTCAAGTGTG
Source organism: Sediminibacterium sp. (assembly GCA_046289145.1). Lineage (GTDB taxonomy): Bacteria > Bacteroidota > Bacteroidia > Chitinophagales > Chitinophagaceae > Sediminibacterium. The sequence continues at coordinate 5,728 of JBKBWE010000046.1, read as the reverse complement.
ATTGATAACCCTTTTAAAATAGGCATCAACACCACTAATAAAGTAGGTAGAATGATTAAAGGAGCCGGACAACCATGGGGCGGATCTGTATTGCCTTTGAGCTCACCTATCGACTTTAGCACCAATAAGGTTTTTAGAATGAAAGTGTACTCACCAAGAGTGGGTGCTAAAGTATTATTGAAAGTAGAAAACGCAGGTAATGGCGCTATCAATTTTGAAAGAGAGCGTACTACCACTGTTGCCAATGCTTGGGAAGAAATTGGATTTGATTTCAGTTCTATCAATACAGCCAATGTATACAATAATATCGTCTTGATTTTTGAATTAGGAACAGTAGGCGATGGCTCACCTAATTTCACTTTCTTATTTGATGATATACGTTTAGCAGCAACTATGCCAACCAATCAAATTGATTGGCCAGTAACATTTGATGTAGTAGGAACCAATTACACTGTAACAGACTTTGGAAATAATGCATCAGAAATTGTGAACGATCCAACGAATGCGGCTAATAAAGTAATGAAGACTACTAAGCCTAATGGAGCTGAAACATGGGCTGGTACAACTATTGGAACGCCTAGTGGTTTCGCAAGAGCATTGCCCATTAACACTACCACATCACAAATGAGTGTAAGAGTTTATTCTCCAGCAGCAGGTTTAAAAATCAGGTTAAAAATTGAAGATGCTGCTGATGGAACCAAATCAGTAGAAACCGATGCAACAACTACGGTTGCTAATGCATGGGAAACTTTGATTTTTGATTTTGCTAATCAGGCAGCTGGAACAGCAGCATTGAATGCAGCTTACCGCTATGATAAAGCATCAATCTTCTTTGATTTTGGAACAGCGGGTAATGGTAAAGTATTCTATTGGGATGATGTTCAATACCTAAGTACCAATGTGGTAACAGGGGTAACATTGCCATTGAGTTTTGAAAATACTGCGCTTACATATACATTCACCAATTTTGATGGAGGTGGTGCAACCGTAATTGATAACCCACACAAGACCGGTATTAATACCAGCAATAAAGTGGGAAGAATGATTAAGAGTGCTGGCCAACCTTGGGGTGGATCATTCATTGAATTAGCTGGTCCTATTGATTTTAGTAAAAAGACTTTCAAAATGAAAGTGTATTCACCAAGAGTGGGTGCTAAAGTATTGTTGAAAGTAGAAAATGCAACCAATGGTGCATTAAACTTTGAAAAAGAAGTAACTACAACAGTAGCCAATGGTTGGGAAGAATTAACCTTTGATTACAGTGCCATTAACACCGCTAATAGTTACCATAAAATCGTATTGATTTTTGAATTGGGAACTGTAGGAGATGGTAGTAGCAATTTCACTTTCTATTTTGACGATATCAATCTTTTTTAATTGAATAAAACGAGTATTATGTTTAAAAATATAACCACCCTGTCTGCGTTTTTTGTTGCTGCAGTGCTACTATTTACGGGCTGCAAAAAAACAGAATACAGCTTTGGCGCTATCAAAGCCCCAACAGGATTAACCCTCAATACCGTAATTGCAGGTGTTGATGCAAGTAACCCCAACGGTAATGGAACAGGTAATGTTGCAATTACTGTAGCGGCAACTAATGCAATTACTTATAATATTGATTTTGGTGATGGTAAAACCCAAGTAGTACCTACAGGTACAATTAATTACCGATACACTACACCGGGTACTAACGAATTCACGATTGTAGTGAATGCAGTAGGAACTGGCGGAAGCATTAGCACCATCAGTAAAAAAATCACCGTGTTTGTAGCATTTGAAATACCCACTGCAATTGTAACTGCCCTAACAGGCGGTTCATCAAAAACATGGGTAACCGATAAAGGAGCTGTTGGTCACTTTGGTGTAGGACCAGCTAATGAGTTTGCACCTATTTGGTATGCAGCAACACCTGATTCAAGAGAAGCATGTGCCTATGATGACGAAATTAGTTTCAGCAAAGATGCTAATAACAATATCACCATGACCATCGACAACAAAGGACAATCTTTTGCTATTGGTGCTGCAAGTGCATTCTATGGATTTAGTGGAGGAGATGCTTGTTTTGCAATGAGCATAGCAGCCCCTAGAAGATTAAGTTTCATGGATGCAAACACAGGATCAACTGCAGCTAATTCAACCAGAATTGCATTCACTGTACCAGGCAATGGTATCATTAATTTTGGAACCGGCGGAACCAGCTATGAAATATTGGCTATTTCTGCAACCGAATTAAGCTTAAGAAATATTGGTATAGACGGAAACTCTTGGTACCAAAAATTGAAAGTAAAATAGGTTATGAAGTATATTTTAAGTGTGATTGGTTTCAGTTCTTTCTTGTTGCTTAGTTGCGGCAAGAAAGAAACTGCACCAACTGTAGTAACGCCAACCAACCTTACACTAAATGCAGTGGTAAGTACCGATAATAGTGGAAATGTAGCATTCACTGCAACAGCCACCAATGCAAGTACCTACGATTTTGATTTTGGTAATGGGATTTTTCAAACGGTTCCTTCGGGGATAGTAACTTATAAATATCCAGCAGCCGGCACTTATACCGTAAACGTTATTGCCAAAAGCAGTACGGGACAAACCGCATCAAAGAGCACACAGATAACGGTTGCCGTAGCGCAGTCGCTTATATTTTCTGATGAGTTTGACGCAAACGGCGCGCCTGATCCCTCCAAATGGGGATACGATATAGGCACAGGTTCTGGAGGATGGGGAAATAATGAGTTACAGTATTATACCAATCGTTTAGACAATGCATTTGTATCGAACGGCACACTAAAAATTAAAGCCATTAAAGAAAATTTCAGTGGAAGTGCGTACACCAGTGCACGTATTTTAACCCAGAATAAATTCAGTTTTAAATACGGAAAGGTAGAAGTGAAAGCTAAACTACCAGTAGGAGTAGGCACTTGGCCAGCAATATGGATGTTGGGGAGTAATATTACCACCGTGAGTTGGCCAGCCTGCGGCGAAATAGATATTATGGAGCACAAGGGATCACAGCTGAATAAAATTTATGGCACCGTACACCATCCGGCAAAGTTTGGTGGCAATGCAGACGGAGGAACACGCGATATCACGAATGCAACTACAGAGTTTCACATTTATACTATGGAATGGAATGCAACATCTATTAAGTTTTCAGTAGATGGAAATGTATTTCATACTGTGGCCAATACTTCCAGCTTACCCTTTAATCAAAACTTCTTTTTAATCATGAACCTGGCCATGGGCGGCACTTTTGGAGGCGCAGTAGAAAGCGGCTTTAATAATGCCACTATGGAAATAGATTATATTCGGGTTTATCAATAGTAGTACAGTTATGAAGCAAGCAAGCACTAGCATCGGCAGGTATTTAATTATCCTGCTGGTGCTTATTTCTGCCAATGCACAATCGCAATCATACAAAAAATTGGTATGGTCCGATGAGTTCAATGGCAAAGGGTTACCCGATAGTACCAAATGGGGGTATGATGTAGGAAGAGGCTGTCCACAAAACTGTGGATGGGGCAATAATGAATTACAATATTATACTAATAAGAATACCAATAATGCCAGAGTAGAAAATGGCTTATTGGTGGTAGAAGCACATAAAGAAAATGTGGCCGATGCCAAATATTCTAGTGCTAGATTAGTTACCAAAAACAAAGGCGATTGGAAATATGGACGCATAGACGTTAAAGCCAAACTGCCCGCAGGACGAGGCATGTGGCCTGCTATATGGATGTTGCCCACCGATTGGAAATATGGTGGATGGCCCCATAGTGGCGAGATAGATATCATGGAAAATGTAGGATTTTGGCCTGATTCTGTTTTAGGCACTGTGCATACCAACGCCTACAATGGCATGAAGGGAACACAAAAAACCAAGGGAATGAATTTCAAGGATTTGTCTACCGCATTTCATGTGTACAGTATAGAATGGGATGCAGAAGAAATTCGTTTTTACGTAGATAATCAACAATACAATTCATTTAAAAATTCACATAAGAGTGTAGACGAATGGCCCTTCGATCAACGCTTTCACTTACTCATTAATATAGCAGTAGGCGGAAACTGGGGTGGACAAAAAGGGGTAGACGACAGCATATTTCCGCAAAAAATGTGGATTGATTATGTACGAGTATATCAATAGCAACTAATAACGCAACTTACCCTGACTCGGTAAATAAAACGCATGAGCAGAACGGAGGTAACGCTCCATTTCGTTTTTGGTATCTCCCAACACAGTAGCACTAAAAGCATAGATATTCAACATAGATTGAATGAATGCTGGAAAGTCTTGGTGTTGGGAGATTTTATTTAAAGCCAATTGAAAGGTGTCAACATATACAATCGGAATCATTATTTTGGTTAGGTTCTTAGCAGCCAGTTCAGCATTCATCATTAACCGAGCCATCACTCCATTAGCTTCTGCAAAAGGATTGATTTCGGTAATCATGAATAATAAATAGATAGACTTGGCAAAGGGGTCTTGCAATAAAGCGTACCAATCAAAACCTTTAATCAACGATCCTTCAATCATTTGCCAAGGAACCAATTCGGTAATTCCAGCAGGGTTATTGCTCTCTTTAAATTTACCGGGATTTTTATTGGGCCTACTGGCTAATAAAAAAGCATGGCGTTTTTGCAAAAGAAGAATAAAATCCTGCGCCGATAAAGGGCGGGTAGTCATTTCTTTTTTGTTGGAAGCCAACTGGTAGGTATGCAAGAGGTCTTCGGCATCTTCTCTACGACCCGAAAGCGGGGAAGCCGTTTCAATAATTTGACGGGCTTCGGATAGTTCAAACTCGTTGCCATCTATGTACTGCGAAAAATAGCTTTCAAAAAAAGCGAAGTGCTGAAAAGTAGCAGTAGATAAATTTTGGTCGGGGTATTGGGGGTAATTGTTTCCCGCCAAATGGGTATATAACCCCTCAAGTAATCGAATGCTGGGTAGGTGGAAGGGTTTGCCCAAATAACTATTTAGCCCAGCAGAGGAGTTGGCTTTTTTAGGGGATGCTTGATCTTGAACAGCAGTGATTAATTGGGTCAAGACTTTTAATTCTTTGCCTAAACCGAGCATGGGGGCCAAAACGGTTGCTTGCTCTTTTAGCCGAATTAGGGCTGATTCGGAGTGAATTTGAAGCAAATCGGACAGTTTTTGACTGATTTCGGCTGTTTTTAGTGATTTTGCCGCTTCCTCTGATTTGCGAGAACTCGAGCAATTTTCTAAAAATGCACGGGCGTCTTGAGAGCGATAAAGTTCATCAAAAAAGGATCTGTCGTCTAAAATAGGACCCCTGCCCTTTAGTAAATGAATGGTTAAGCCAGGCAGTTCCACTGTTTTGGTATAAACATGGGTAATAAAAATATGGCCATTGGGGGTAGGCTTGCATTCTAAAGCAGACCGATGACTCAAAACTGCGCCTGAATATAAATGAGCGATGATTCTAAACCAGTTTCTTTTTACAATCGCATGCGTATTATCCGCCAAATTGGTCGTGTAAACACGGGGTGCAATTTTATAGGCCAACCCCTTGCGAACCAGTTGTTGAATGCGCTTAGATTCGGAGGGATTGGCCGAACCAAAGAGGATTTCGGACAAAACAACTGGGTTAGAATTTTCCATTAAATAATTCCTTTGCTTAAAATTGGCAATTATTTTGCGAATAATTGATATTTAGGGAAAATAAATTTTACTAATTAGTAAATAGTGGAAAATATTTTAGAATAGTGA
>JBKBWE010000045.1:0-13558 GCA_046289145.1 Sediminibacterium sp. | reverse complement strand
GATTTTTCACAAATTGAAGTAGACAGACAGGTAACCAACCTAACTAGATTCAACATTTTCTTTCCTGAGAGAAGAACCTTCTTTTTAGAAAACGCAGATTTGTTTGCTGGATATGGTATTGATCCTATAAGACCATTTTACTCAAGAAGAATTGGGCTTGATAAAAATGGAAATAAAATACCCATATTATTTGGGGCACGAGTTACCGGAAATATTGCCAAGAAAACGCGTATTGGTTTTATGAATATGCAAACAGGTAGACAAGGTGATTATGCCCCAGAGAATTATACTGCATTTTCTGTGGATCAACGAGTATTCAATCGTTCTGTAATCAAAGGGTATTTTTTAAACCGTGCCAACTTTATGACAGATGCAGAGAAGGCAGCTAATCCGTTAGATGCTTTTAGTAGAAATGCTGGCATTGAATACAACTATTCCGATTTAGAAGGAAAATGGGGCGGATGGGCCACTTATCACCAATCCTTTAAACCTGGCATTAAAAAAGACAACGCTTATTACAGCATGGGCGTTTCTTATAATAGCCGAAATTTTGGCTTTGTACAAGACCTTACCAACTTAGGCACTAACTATTACGCCGATATGGGTTTTATTGAAAGAATTGAAAACTATGATGCGGCAAGAGACACTTTAGTTAGAGTTGGGTTTAAACACTCTTACACCAGTGCAGAATACAAAATCATTCCCACTAAAGGAAAGCTAATTGGTATTCGATTTGAGTTAGAAAATTATATTGTTTTCAATCAAGACAATAGCTTTAACGAACGTAATACCAATTTTAACAATAGTATTGAATTTAGAAATACTTCAAGGTTTAGCTATGGAATTAATGATTCAGAAGTTGACTTGTTGTTTCCCATTTCATTTACTGATGCAACCCCATTGCCTGTAAATAAATATAAATATCGAAACGTAGAAGTTAATTATCGTTCCGATTTTAGAAGGCCATTTAGTTTTAGGGTAAGTGGCGGAACTGGTGGATTTTATAACGGCACCAATCGCAGTTTATCGGCTGGTATTACATTTAGAAAATTACCGAATACTAATTTAGACCTGAACTTTCAATACAATAAACTAGAATTTCCTGGCACTTACGGATCTACTGAATTATTCTTGATTTCTCAAAGAACAGAAATTAATTTCTCTACTAAGGTTTTCTGGACAACTTTTTTCCAGTACAATACCCAACGAAATAATATGAATATTAATAGCAGATTGCAGTATCGATTTAAGCCAATGAGCGATCTATTTCTAGTTTATACAGACAATTATTTTACATCGCCTTTGTTTAAAAGTAGAAATAGAGCGCTCGTATTTAAGTTGAACTATTGGCTTAATTTGTAAACAACTTATTTAATACCAATTACTGGTACCTGTTTATCGTTGATCATTTTATTGAGTTGTTTAATATCGTTATCCATTATTTTTTGAAGCTTAACTAATTGTGTATTTGCTTGACCACTCAAGTCTGCAAAAGCTTCACGCACTTGCTTACTTGGGGCATTTTGACCACTAGAAGCCACTCCATATAAACCTGCAATTTTATCGTTCAAGCGAATTGGAAAGTTTAATACGTCTTGTCCGCTTTTTGCTTTGGTTTGATATAAAGCTTCTTCAATGGCTGTCAATTGCTTACTAATACTATCTGCGTATTGCTTTAAGTCTTTATTCAATTTCGCATCCACTCTTGCATTGAGCTCAGAAATTTGGGTTCTAACTGTTCTTATATTTTTAATGGCCTTTTGCACTTCACTAAATTTATCTCGAACAGATAATAAGAAAGAAACTTGCGCATCATAATCTGCTTCTGTAGCTTGATAAACAGGATTAGGTTTTATTACGAAAGAAAATTCTGTTGAATCATTTCCGTATTTAATTTTTGCCGTGTATTTACCAGGCGCAGCTTTAGCAGAACCGATACCCCCATTCCATAAAATCATGCCATCAGCCCTTTCTGCAGGAGGATAGTTTTGATCCCAAACAAATTGATTCACTCCTTCAGTAATTTCAATTTGGTCTTCAGGAACTTTTGTGTTGCTGCTGTATGTTTTAATTGGTTTCCCTTTCTTATCCATTACAGTAATAGATAATTTTGAACTATCAGTTACCCCTTTTAAATAATAGTTGATTACAGTACCCTGCGGAGGATTTGCTCCTGCATTAGGTTCTGCTGCAGCAGCACCACGTCTTCTTCTTCCGCCACCCTCTGTTCTATAAGAATCGTTTACTGGAAATACATGTAAGTTCTTATCTAAAATAGAAGCTGATTTTTGTTGAACAATAGTAAGATCATCAATCACCCAGAAGGAACGTCCTTGGGTAGACACAATTAGATCATTGTCTTTTAAAGCAATATCAGTAATGGGAACAATAGGTAGATTTAATTGGAAAGGCTTCCAACTAGCACCATCGTTGTAACTGATATACATACCAAATTCGGTACCAGCATACAATAAACCTTGCACTTTTCTGTCTGCCCTAATAGCACGAGTAAAATGCATATTGTTAATGCCTGTAGTTATTTTAGTCCAGGTTTTACCATAATCGGTTGTCTTGAATAAATAAGGAGTATAATCGTCTGACTTGTATTTGGTACCAGCAAAAAATGCTGTTCCTTTTCTAAAAGGATCTGTTTCAATACAATTCCACATCATCCATTTACCAGCATCTGCAGGAGTAACATTGCTCCAATTCTTTCCGCCATCTAGGCTTACATGAATCAACCCATCATCACTACCTGTCCAAAGAACATCTTTTTCTAAAGCAGATTCTGTTGCAGCAAAAATGGTAGAATAATATTCAACAGAAGTATTGTCTTTGGTAATAGGACCACCACTTGGTCCTTGTTTAGATTTATCATTAGTTGTTAAATCTGGGCTAATCATTTCCCAACTTTGTCCTTCATTTTCGGTAGCAAATAAATGATTACCTGCTGTGTACAAACGCTTTGGATTATGCGGCGAAAAGAAAATAGGGAAGTTCCATTGGAAACGGTATTTCAACACATCTGCCCCAGCACCCATTGGATTATCGGGCCAAACATTAATGGCCCTGTTTTCACCAGTACGGTGATCTAATCTAGATAAATATCCACCATAGTTACCCCCGTAAACAATTTCAGGGTTTAATGGATCAGCAACAACATGTCCACTTTCAGAGCCCGCAGTTACATCCCAATCACGAGAAGTAATACCAGCACCAGCTGTTCTACTTTTGATTCGAACAGTAGAATTGTCTTGTTGTGCACCTAAAATTCTATAGGGTACTGCATTGTCTGTAGTAACACGATAGTATTGACCTGTAGGTTGATTGTCCATGGTGCTCCAATTATTACCTCCATCAAAACTCACTTGTGCACCACCATCGTCAGCAACAATCATGCGTCTTCCATCTTCTGGATCAATCCATAAATCATGGTGATCTCCATGTGGAGTATTGATGGATTGAAATGTTCTACCACCATCTGAGCTCTTCATGAAGTTTACGTTAGGACAATAAACTAAATTTTCATTTTTAGGATCAACATATACTTTGGTATAATACCAAGCACGCTGACGAATATTATTATCGCTACTGGTTAATGACCAAGTTTCACCAGCGTCTTCGCTTTTGTATAATCCACCATTGCTGTTTTCAATAATAGCATATACTTTTTCAGGATTAGAAGGTGCAACAGCTACCCCAACAATTCCCCATAAGCCCTTTGGCATTCCTTTTTTATTAATTAATGGAACCCATGTTTCTCCCCCATCTGTACTTTTGTATAAGCCACTTCCTTCTCCACCGCTTTCCATACTATAAGGGGTTCTAATTACTCTCCACATACCAGCATAAAAAACATCGGGATTCCCAGGCTCCATTACTAAATCGGAAGCCCCTGTTTGATTATTGATGTATAAAGTTCTTTTCCAAGTTTTTCCTCCATCGGTTGTTTTATAAACCCCTCTCTCTTCATTTGGTCCAAATAAATGGCCAACCACTGCAGCCCAAACAGTATTGGGGTCTCTAGGGTGTATCACCAAACGGATAATATGTCTACCGTCATTTAAGCCTATATTCTTCCAGGTTCTTCCAGCATCTGAACTACGCCATACGCCACCCAATCCTTCAGCCACATTACCTCGCATGGTATTTTCTCCTTCTCCAACATATACGATTGATTCATCACTTGGCGCAACTGCCACAGCACCGATGGTTCCTCCGAAGAATTTATCAGTAATATTTTTCCAGTTACTACCACCGTCGGTGGTTTTAAAAACACCACCCCCAGTGCCACCAAAATAAAAAGTGGTTCTGTTTTTGTAACTACCAGCAACAGCAGCACTTCTTCCACCTCTGTAAGGACCAATAGAACGGTACTTTACTTTTGAAAGTAGTTGATCTGACTGATCTTCTTTAGGAGCAGCAACTTGTTTGGTTCTTTCCTTTTTTTGCGCTTGTGTGGTTAAGCAACTAAAAGATAAAATAAGAATTGGAATAAATTTTCTCATTGCGTAAAATTAGACAGTTAAATTAGTGTAAATTCATTAGAATCTAATATCCAAACTATGGGATCTATTGAAAAATATAGTGAAGACGAGTTTAGAAAGCTATCGAAGCATTTGCCCGATCTGATTTATCAATTTACTAGAAGAACAGATGGTAGCTATTTTGTGCCCATTGCTTCAAAGGGTATTGAAAATATTTTTGGATGTACCCCAGAAGATGTAAAAGATAGTTTTGATGCAATAGCCAAAGTAATACATCCAGAAGATTTAGAAAGGGTTATTGATAAAATAGAATATTGTGCCACTCATTTAACAGAATTTGAAATAGAATTTAGGGTATGTATACCAGGTAAACCTACTCAATGGATTTTATCTAGATCTACCCCAGAGAAATTACCAGATGGTTCAATAACCGCTTATGGATTTAATGCCAATATTACCGAACAAAAAAAAGCATTAGAAAGACAAGAAATACTTACAACAAAGCTAAATGCAATATTAAAAGCAATCCCCGATTTAATATTTGAAATAGGACAAGACAGAACAATATATGAATACCATTCACCTGTTAATGATTTACTAGCTGCACCACCAGAATTATTTATTGGGAAAAAATACAATGAGGTAATTCCGAATTCAGCCTCAGATATTTTAGACAAAGCTATTTTAGAAACAAATGAAAAAGGTTTTTCCGTTGGGTTTCAGTATTCATTGGATCTTACACAGGGTCAAATGTGGTTTGAACTATCAGTAGCGCCCATTCAACACGAATTTGGCAATGAAAGAAGATATATTGTTTTATCAAAAGATATTACAGAAAGAAAAAAGAAAGAAGATAAATTACAACAATTAAATCATGCAGTAGAACAGAGTACGGCAAGTATCGTTATCACCAATTTAGAGGGCAATCTTGAGTATGTTAACCATCAATTTCTTAAAATAACAGGTTATTCCTATGAAGAAGTGATTGGTAATAACCCCAGAATGCTTAATTCTGGCTATACTAAAAAAGAAGATTATAAAAAGATGTGGGAGACCATTAAATCAGGTGGTACTTGGCAAGGTGAATTTTTAAACAAGAAAAAAAATGGAGCTCTTTTTTGGGAAGAAGTCATCATTTCTCCTGTTCGAAACAACAATGGAGAAATTATTAATTTTTTAGCCATTAAAACCGATATCACTAAGCAGAAAAAGACAGTTGAAAAATTAAGGAAAATAGCCTGGGACCAAAGTCATCAAGTAAGAGGTCCATTAACAGATATTTTAGGAATCATCAATGTAATTAAGTTAGACATTAGTACTGAAGAAAAAATAGAATTGCTCAGCCATCTTGAAAAAGCAGCCCAACAATTAGACCAAGCTATACATAAAGTAATAGACGAAACTAAAAAACCATTATAAGTAATTCGAGAGTATGGAATTTAATTTAGCTGTTCAGTTGGTAGATATTTATCAACGTAGAATTTATCCTGCAAAAGTATCCATTCAAAATAATTGCATAGTTTCTATTGAATCAATTGATGAATCGGCTGTTAATACAGCAGGTTTTTTAATGCCTGGATTTATAGATAGCCATGTACATATTGAGAGTAGTATGCTTATCCCTATTGAATTTGCACGTATTGCTGTAATGCATGGAACAGTTGGTACAGTGAGTGATCCGCATGAAATTGCGAATGTATGTGGCATGGAAGGCATAGAATTCATGATCAACAATGGTAAGCAAGTGCCTTTCAAATTTAATTTTGGTGCTCCTAGCTGTGTACCTGCTACCGTATTTGAAACCGCTGGCGCAGCATTGGATAGTAAAGATGTAGAGGCATTGCTTGCTTCGGATGATATTAAGTACTTAAGTGAAATGATGAATTTCCCCGGCGTGCTGCACAATGACCCAGAAGTCATGAAAAAAATTGCAGCAGCACACCGGGCCTGTAAGCCCGTGGATGGGCACGCCCCCGGCCTTACCGGAGCATCGGCCAAACAGTATATAGAAGCAGGAATCTCCACCGACCATGAATGCTTTACACTAGAAGAAGCCGTAGATAAATTATCCTACGGAATGAAAATCATTATTCGCGAGGGAAGTGCCGCCAAGAATTTCGAAGCCTTAGCAGAACTGATAGATGATCACCCGAATATGATCATGCTCTGCAGCGATGATAAACATCCGGATAGCTTAGTAGAAGGACATATCAATCAATTATGTGCAAGAGCAGTTGCTAAAGGATTGGATGTATTTAATGTATTGAAAGCAGCTTGCATTAATCCAGTAAAACATTACAATTTAAATATAGGAACGCTTCGCGTGGGAGACCCAGCCGACTTTATTATTGTAGAAGACTTAACGCATTTTAAAGTTTTGCAAACCTATATTGACGGGCAAGCACTGCTTGACAACAAGAAATCACTCATCCAATCCGTCCCCGCAACCCCCATCAATCAGTTTACTTGTGCGCCGGTTAATGAAGTTGATTTGTCTGTGCCTGTTGCATCTTATCCCAATCAAGATGGACTTATTCCTGTTATTGAAGCATTGGATGGACAACTCATCACCAACAAATTGTATTTGCCTGCAACCATTATAAATGATTGTATAGTTAGCAATACAGCCGATGATATATTGAAAATGGTAGTGGTGAACAGGTACCATATGGCGCCGGTTGCAAAATCATTTATTAAAAATTTTGGCTTCCGTACCGGCGCCATCGCCTCCACGGTAGCACACGATAGCCATAATATAGTAGCAGTAGGTGCAACGGACGAAGCAATTGCGGCCGCTATTAATGCGGTTATTGCAGCAGAAGGAGGGATTAGCTGTGTAGACAGCCATAATCAAACCCTAGTGCTACCCTTGCCTGTTGCAGGATTAATGAGTACCGAAGATGGATTTCTTGTTGCGCAGCAGTATACTGCAATAGATGCCATGGCTAAAAGTTTGGGTAGTTCATTAAGCGCTCCGTTTATGACCTTGAGTTTTATGGCATTGTTGGTGATACCCCATTTAAAATTGAGCGATATGGGAATATTTGATGGCGACCGCTTTGCGTTTCTTTAAAATCGTATTTTCGCAACTCAATACTAGCTAATGGTTATTAATTTAAGTGAGCAGCACAGCCTGCTAAGCAACTGGGTATCTGAGTTAAGAAATGTAGAGATACAGGGCGATCGTATGCGTTTCAGAAGAAATTTAGAGCGCATTGCAGAAGTAGCTGCTTTCGAAATTAGCAAGCAATTACCTTGGGAAACCAAAGAAATACCTACCCCATTAGGCATACACGAAAGCAAGGTATTGAGTGCGCAACCTGTATTAGCAACTATCTTAAGAGCAGGACTACCCATGCATACAGGTATGTTGAATTATTTTGACAAAGCCGATAATGCATTTGTTTCTGCGTATAGAAAACACCATCGCGATGGTAGTTTCGAAATCAGTATGGAATACATGAGCTGTCCCGATTTAAATGATCGTGTAGTAATTATTTCAGACCCTATGTTGGCTACTGGCGCTTCAGTGGTTAAAACGATTCAGCATATGAAAGCAGAGGGAAACCCAGCCTCATTTCATGTGGTAGTAGCCATTGCATGTTCAGTAGGTATTGAGTACCTAGAAAGAGAATGTGGCGATGATATCACCATTTGGTGTGGAGATATTGATGAAGAATTGACTGCTAAATCCTATATCGTTCCAGGATTGGGCGATGCTGGCGACTTAGCATTTGGATCTAAGCTGCAAGCATAGTATAAATTGTATCTTTAAGACCAAGTTAGGTATATGCGAAGGATATTGCTTATGTGGATGGGGATGGTCGTTGTTGTGGTGGTTACTGCACAGGATCCGCATTTCTCGCAATTTTTCTCTTCACCACTTACATTAAACCCCGCATTCACAGGAAAATTCTTTGGCACATATAGAGTAGCTGGCAATTACAGAAACCAGTGGCCTACTATCAATAATGCTTTTACTTCTGCCACTGCATCCGTAGACTTTCAAGTATTGCAAAACAAAATGTCTCAAGGAGACAGTTGGGGTGTTGGATTCATGGGCTTTAATGACAATAGCAGCAATGGAGCAGTACAGTTTAATTATGGAACTTTCTCAACTGCTTATCATAAAAGTTTAGACGAAGATGGCATGCACCAAATAGGATTAGGCGTTCAAGCGACTTATGCGAATATGTTGATTAATACCAGCAGTCTTAATTTTGAAGATCAACTAACTACAGCAGGATTTACCGGATTAACTTCAGAAATATTTAATTCCAGCACATTAAAATCGAGCTATGTAGATTTAAATGCAGGCTTATTGTACAATGGAAGCACCAATAATAGAAACAATTTTTATTTTGGTGTAAGCATGTATCATATTAATCGGCCTAAACAATCTTTTACAGGCGCAGAATATTTATTAAAACCCAGAACCAATATACATGCTGGCACTTATTTTCCTTTAGGTGCAACTACTACATTGCATTTAAGTGGATCACAGAGTTTTCAAGCCCAAGTAAGCCAAACCATCATTGGAGGTGCAATAGAATTAAACGCAACACCTGATGAACCTAATTCAACTAGCATTTATGTTGGTGCATGGATGCGTTTAAAAGATGCGCTCATTCCTTATGTTGGTATTGAATTCAATAATATCAGAATTGGTGCAAGTTACGACTACAACACTTCTTCATTAAGAACGGCTTCCATCAATAGAGGTGGAATTGAAGTTTCACTTATTTATATTAGAAGACCCAATACCGATCGTCCTGTGAACTGTCCTAAGTTTTAGGCAGCTATTTGTTATCTTTGGCGAAACACCCCCTGATTGCTCAAAGAAATCATTATATCTATTCAAGCTTACGGTACTGCACATCAATTTATTAAAGCCAATAAATTGTGGAAATGGATTATTGTGCCAGGCATTTTATACATGCTATTATTCATCACTGGTATGTATTTTTTTAGTCAGAGTGCCAATAACGCCATTGAGTGGATTGCACTTAGAACAGGCTTAAAAGGCTGGTTAGACACATTGGATAGCGGATTCCTAGGGTTCCTATTTACTTTCGGAACCACATTGTTATGGATTTTATTGATGCTGTTTTATTTCTCTTTGTTCAAATATATATTTCTAATTATTGGTTCCCCAGTATTTGCTTATTTAAGTGAAAAAACAGAAGCCATTATAGAAAAAAAAGAGTTCCCATTTAATCAACAACAATTTCTAAAAGACATTGTAAGAGGAATTAAACTTTCGGTACGAAACAGTTTATGGCAAACCGTTTATTTACTTAGCATTATTTTTTTAAGCTTAATACCGTTGATCGGTTGGTTTACGCCATTTTTAGCATTGCTATTAGAAAGCTATTACTATGGTTTTTCTATGTTAGATTATAGCATGGAAAGGCACAAAAAATCGGAAGGAGAAAGCATTGCATTTGTGAGTGCACATAAAGGCTTGGCCATGGGAAATGGAATCGTGTTTTACCTATTTCATTTTTTACCCATTATCGGTTGGATCTTAGCCCCCTCCTATGCAGTCATTGCTGCAACTTTAAGTATATACCCATTAAAAAAAGAGGCCATTGAACAATCCATTGCAAAAAACGGGTAAAGTCATTTTGATCCCAACGGTATTGCATGAAGATGCCTTGCATACCATACCAGCATATATTACTGATGCAATAAAAGAATGCAGTGTGTTCTTTGTAGAGAACGAAAAAACAACACGTCGTTTTTTTAAAAAGCTGTGGAAAGAAATGGTGATTGACAATTACCAATGGCATACCATACATAAAGCAGAAGCAGCGGTTACCAAGGCATTTATTGATGCATTAGCAAAAGGCCATACCATTGGAATCATAAGTGAAGCAGGTTGCCCAGGCATTGCAGATCCAGGACAAATTCTAGTAGAAGCCGCACAGCTAAAGGGATTCAAAGTTACCCCTCTAGTGGGACCCAGCTCTATTTTGATGGCACTAATGGCCAGTGGAATGAATGGACAATGCTTCCAATTCAATGGGTACTTACCTATTGACTCATTAGAGAAAAAGAAAAAAATAAAAGCACTCGAAGAAGATTCGCAACGAAATCAATGCACCCATATTTTTATTGAAACCCCTTATAGAAATAATCAATTACTGGGAGATCTTTTACAAAGTTGTAAACCAACAACCCGTATTTGTATTGCTAAAAATATTACTGCTCCCGACGAAACCATTGTAACTATAACTGTTCAGGACTGGGCAAAAAAAATACCGGAACTCCATAAAATTCCGGTAATATTTTTAATACAAGCTTAGCGTGTGAGTTTAATTACAAGCAGGGGCGCATTAATGGTTCTTCGGTGCAATGATGGTTTCATTGCCTACTCCTCTTACTTCTAAGATACTATCCACAATGTATTTTTCTACCCCACGCCAAGGTAATGCACCTAAGTAGCGTTTATAATGTACATTGATTTCTCTGCCAGAATTTTGATTCAAGACATTGGCTACTTTTTCATCTACCACACTAAACACAAATTCATTACTCTGTACATTGGCTTTAAAACCACTCTGAATTAAATTGCCTTCGTAGGTTTTAAATACAAATCCTTTTTGTTGAAAGGTATTCAGTATACCCGCTTTGGTACCTTCAGAGTACACAAAATAAAAACGCCAATAAACAACTATTGCCAGCACCAACAAAATGATGGTGGTAGCACTCCAAGCAAATTTTTTCATAGTCATATTACAATCCGTATTGGTCAACAAGGTAGATAAGTGCAGCCATATTCACTGCGCCTAAATTCAATTCCCTTTTATTTACATTTTCAAACACATCAGAACGAGCATGGTGAATATCAAAATAACGTTGGCTATCGGGCATTAAACCTGCAATGGGCGTTCCAAAAGTTCTATTGAGTGGACCAATATCGGCACCACCCCCACCTGCTTGTAAGAAGTCGGTACCATATGGTTTTAACAAAGGTAACCAGCTTTGGATTTTAGTTAACTGCGCGGTAGACACGGTAAAACCGAATCCTCGCGGTGTAAATCCACCCGCATCCGATTCTAATGCAAAAACATGTTTTTCATTGTTCTTCTTAGCTTCTTCTGCATATTTATTACCACCGCGCATGCCATTTTCTTCGTTGGCAAACAACACAAAGCGAAGGGTTCTTTTTGGTTTATACCCCAATACTTTTAATGCTCGCATAATTTCAATGGTTTGCACAATACCCGCACCATCATCGTGTGCTCCTTCATTTACATCCCAACTATCTAAATGACCTCCAACAGTAATATATTCATTGGGGAATTCGGTACCAGTTAATTCAGCTACCACAGAATGTCCTACTACATCTGGGCCAAATGAACCATTGGTAGTCATGGAAACTTTAATGGAGCTATTTCTAGTAGTTGACCAAATATAATCGGCGTCTTCATTGCCCAAAGCAATTGCAGGAATTTTCGGATAAGCTTCATCATAACCCGTTGTACCCGTATGCGGATTATTATCGGTGGCTTCAGTTAAAGAACGAATCATCACCCCTACAGCACCATATTTTGCTGCCCGGCTTGGACCTGATCTTCTATATTGGCCTGCTTCTCCATACGATTTAAATGTTTGAATATTGGTTGGATTAAACTTGTTGTTGAAATAAACAATCTTTCCTTTTAATTGGTCTTTCTTAGCTTCCATTTCATCAAAATCTTGCACGGCAATTACTTCAGCCACCAATGGTTTACCACCCGTACCCAATGAATTACCCAAAGCCAATACATCTAATGAACGATTGGTTTTTTTACCATTTTGTACTACCACAGCAGCCTGGTCTTTACCCCCTCTTTTCCAATTAGGCATCATGCATTCTTGCAAAAACACTTTGTCTGCACCTAATTTTTTAAGGGATGCTTCACCCCACTGAACTGCTTTGGTATATTGTACAGAACCGGCTAAACGGCCACCAATTCCTTTAGTGAGTTCACGCAATAAATCATGGGCCTTGCCATTGCGCATAATTTCATCACTTATTTTCTTGATATAAACCGAGTCCGCATTACTTTGAGCGGAAGCCAACATTGGAATAAATGCGGCTAGAATAAATAATTGCTTCATTGTCTAAAGTTAACGATTTGATTGATTTGTTATGCTTTGATGAACGGAACGAACAAAAGCAAAAAAAAGCCGTTCTTTACAGTGATTAATTAAGCAATTATGCGAATAGGAATTGTGTGTTATCCCACTTTTGGAGGATCAGGTGTTTTGGCTACTGAATTAGGCAAAGCCCTGGCCGATGAAGGACATCAGGTTCATTTTATTACTTATCAGCAACCCGTAAGACTGAATGTATTTAATACTAATATATTCTACCACGAAGTAAGGGTACCCACTTATCCATTATTTGATTATCCACCCTATGAAGTTGCATTAGCCAGTACCATGGTAGATGTGATCATGAATTACGATTTAGATTTATTGCATGTGCATTATGCCATTCCGCATGCGTCTGCAGCTTATATGGCGCGTCAAATTGTACAGAAGAAAACAGGCAGACATGTACCATTCATTACTACTTTGCATGGCACAGATATTACACTAGTGGGCAAAGACAAAACTTATGAACCCGTTGTTACTTTCTCCATTAACGAAAGTGATGCCATTACTGCCGTATCCAAAAATTTAAGAGACGAGACCTATCATTCATTTGCAATAGAAAAAGACATAGAAGTCATTTACAATTTTGTAGACGTTAGCCGCTTTAATAAAAAACCGATTGATGCATTTAGAAAAGTAATTGCTCCACATGGAGAAAAGATCTTGATGCACGCTAGTAATTTTAGAAAAGTAAAAAGGATACCTGATGTCATTAAGATTTTTTATGCCATACAAAAGGAAATCCCGGCAAAATTAATGATGGTTGGGGAAGGACCCGAAAAAGAAAAGGCTGAGTTGCTTTGTGAAAGTTTAGGAATTTCAGATAAAGTTATCTTTTTTGGAAACAGTAATGAAATTGATAAAATTTTATGTTTCACCGATTTGTTTTTACTTCCTTCAGAAACCGAGAGTTTTGGTCTGGC
>JBKBWE010000337.1:0-2695 GCA_046289145.1 Sediminibacterium sp. | reverse complement strand
GTTTGGATTAGCAAGTATTTTTTCAAAATTGACATTAGAGATTATGGTAGTGGCAATGCAGGTGCTACCAATACATTTAGAGTGCTTGGCTCTAAATGGGGAACTTTTGTAATGATGGTAGACGTACTAAAAGGAATTATTGCAACCTCACTATACATCTTATTGCCTTACTATTTAACCGATGAATGGGACAGAACCAATTTTATGATTGGGTTAGGCCTTGCTGCGGTTCTTGGGCATATTTTTCCTATTTGGGCTGGATTTAGAGGAGGGAAAGGTGTTGCTACATTATTAGGGATGGCAGTAGCTATTCAACCACTAGTGGCTTTATGCTGCGTAGGAGTATTTTTAATTGTGTTATACTTAACCAGATTCGTTTCGCTGAGCTCCATATTAGCAGGTGTTTCATTCATGGTTTTTATATTATTCATCTTTAATGAAAAAGAAACATTGTATCGCATTTTTGCGGTGTTAGTTGCTTTAATGGTGATACTCACTCATCAAAAAAACATTGGAAGAATTTTAAAAGGTACAGAAAGTAAGATCCCATTATTTAGATCAAGGGATAAGGAAAGACGAAGAAAGTAATTGTTGTTGTACTTAAATTTTTACATGAAAAAGATTATTCAATCAGTAACGCTTGTGGCGATCATTATTGTAGCCATGGCATGTCAAAGAAATGCAATCACAGGAAGAAAACAATTGAGTTTGGTTCCTGAATCGGAAGCACAATCGTTGGCTGTAAGCCAGTACAAATCATTTTTAAATACCAATAAAGTAGTTAATGGAACAGCAGATGCTGTTATGGTAAAGCGGGTAGGCGACCGAATAGTGTCTGCAATTAAGAAATATTACCAGCAAAAAGGCTTATCGAATGAACTAGAAGGATATACCTGGGATATTAATTTAGTAAACGACAAACAAATGAATGCATGGTGTATGCCTGGAGGAAAAATTGTGGTTTACACCGGTATATTGCCTGTTACTCAAAATGAAGCGGGTTTGGCTGTTGTTATGGGGCATGAAATTGCACATGCATTAGCAAGACATGGAAGTGAAAGGATGAGTCAAGGTTTGCTTCAGCAAGGTTTAGGGGCAGGCATGTCAATTGCCCTATCTAATAAGCCTCAATTGACCCAAGATATTTTTAACGCCTCTTATGGAATTGCTTCAGGAACTATTATGCCTGCTTTTAGCAGAAGTAATGAGTTGGAAGCGGACAGGTTTGGGCTTATGTTTACTGCTTTAGCAGGATTTGATCCTAGAGAAGCATTGTCGTTTTGGAAGAGAATGTCAGCTGCAGCAGGTGGCGGTAATACAAATTCAATATTGAGTACACACCCCAGTGACGCAGAAAGAATGGCAGCTCTTGATAAAATCATGGCTAGTACAATACAGAATTACTATAAAAAGTCATAACAATTTTTTAACTTTGCAACTTTAATTGCATTCATAAAACTCCTTTAAGGCATGTCGAATCAAACGCTACTCGAAAAACTACAATTAAAGGACGAGAAGAATCTACTAATTCAGGGATTACCTTCTTCAGTAGAGAAACAGTTTGCTAAACTAACTTATGCGAAGAATATTACCCCCTTATTAAGGAGTAAGAAAGTTGATTTCGCATTGGTTTTTGCTTTAAGTGAACAACAATTAAAGAATCTTTTAAAAGAAGTGATTCCTGCTTTGCATAATGAAAGCAAGTTATGGATTGCATATCCTAAGAAGACCAGTAAAATTGCTAGCGATTTAAATAGAGACTGCAGCTGGGAATGTTTAACTGCACAAAATTTTGAATGCGTTCGTCAAGTAGCATTAGATCATGTTTGGAGTGCAATGCGCTTTAAGAAAACCGATCAGATACCTAATAAAGAAAGAAATTTTTCAGAAGCCAAGTTGGCAGTAAATGGAGTAGATTTCGAAAAAAGATTGGTTAAAGCGCCAGTTGAATTAGATCGCTTATTTACTACCCATGAAGAAGCCAAGGAATTTTTCACTTCACTTTCTTTTACCAATCAAAAAGAGTATGTTACTTGGATTGAAGGTGCTAAAAAAGAGGAAACTAGAAAAAGAAGGTTGGAGACTGCATTAGAGAAATTACTAGCAGGCAAAAGCAATCCTTCTGAAAAGTAATCTTGGTTTATTGTTTAGCTTCTAATTCTATTACTTGTTCAAATACTTGTTCGTATTCTTTATTAAGGGAACTGATTCTTTCCTTTACTCCCTTATAAGCAATTTCTAACTCTGCAAATTGACTCTTATTGGTATAAGTAGCTGGATTACCCATTTCTATTTCAATTCTCTTTTGCTCTTCTTGGGCTTTGCTTAAAGATTCTTCAATTTGACTCAATCTCTTTTGTTGTTTTTGAAGTTCCTTTTGCAATTCTTTATTAATAGGTTGAGTGTTTTTAACAACTGGGTCTGCTGCTTTTACGGGCTCTTTTTTTATAGCAGGCTTTATTATTTCTTTACTTTCCCCAATATTCGCCTTACGATGTTTTTCCATTCGCTCGTTCCAATCAACCCATTCTTGATAAGATCCTTTAAATTCTTTTATTTGATGATCTACAATCTCCCAAATTTTATTGGCGGTTTTAGAAATAAAATAACGGTCGTGACTCACTAAAATATAGGAGCCTTCGTACTTATTTAACGCTTCGGCTAATAATTCAACTGAATGCATGTCTAAGTGGTT
>JBKBWE010000044.1:0-13690 GCA_046289145.1 Sediminibacterium sp. | reverse complement strand
GGGAATATTTGGAATGAACTTTGACGTAATTCCTTATGCACATGAGCGAAATGGATTTTTTATTGCCACAACACTAATGATAATTGTACCAATTATTATGGTTTTTATATTTAGAAAAAGAGGTTGGTTTTAAATGGTTACTTTTTTCCATCTACCTTTTTTAAACAAAATCATACTAGTAATGGCTATACAGGTTTCAGTAATAACGATAGCCCAAAATACACCGCTGGTTCCCCATTTGGCACTTCCCGATAAAAAATAAGCAACGGGAATTTGAAATACCCAGAACCAAAAAAAGTTAATAATGGTGGGTGTTCTACTATCTCCTGCACCATTAAATGCATTCATCATTACCATACCTACTCCATAAAACAAATATCCAAAGCTAATGATTCGTAATGCCCTTGCCCCTGTTTCAATAACCACTGGTTGATTACTCATTAGCCCTACAAAAAATGGTGCAGCTGTTATAAACAACAAGGATACAATACCCATAAATATTCCATTGTACTTTGCTGTTTTCCATACAGATTCTTCTGCTCTTTCAATTTGTTTTGCACCTAAGTTTTGTCCAACTAATGTTGCAGCTGCATTACTTAAGCCCCAGGCTGGCATTAAAAAAAAGATGATTAATCTGATGGCAATTGTATAGCCAGCTATAGCATCACTACCATAACCAGCAATAATTTTTGCCATAAAAATCCAACTTGCTGATGCAATTAAAAATTGCAATGTGCCTGTGGAAGCTATATTTAAAATAGATTTAATTACCGCTAATACAGGCTTAAAATGAGATAGCCCCAATTGAATCAACCCCTTACCCTTGTATAAATGATACAACTGATAGAGAACACCAATTCCTCTTCCTGTAGTTGTTGCAATAGCGGCTCCTGTTAATCCATAAAAATGAATAAGGATGGGGCATAAAATGATATTACATAAATTAGCCAACCACAAACTTTTCATGGCAATAGCTGCATCACCTGCTCCTCTAAAAATACCATTGATTAAGAAGAGCAACATAATAACAATATTTCCTGTAAGCATTATAGTTACATAGGTAGAACCAATGCCGATAATTTCTGCTGAAGCGCCTACCAAACCCAAAATTTCTGGAGCATATAATAAGCCCGTAATACTTATAAGTATACTTATACAAAAGCAGATGATTAACGCTTGTGCACCTGCTTCCGCCGCAGCTTTCGTATCTTTTTCACCCACTCTTCTTGCAACCATTGCGGTTGCTGCCATGCTTAACCCAATGGCCAATGAATAAATAATAGTTAACACAGATTCTGTTAATCCAACTGTTGCGGCAGCAGCTGATCCTAATTTGCTTACAAAAAAAATATCCACTACTGCAAATACAGATTCCATGCACATTTCAAGTATCATGGGTACAGCAAGTAAGAAGATGGCTTTACGCAAGCTTCCTTTTATAAAGTCTTTTCCCTCGCTGTTTAATGATTCTTTAAACAATAAAAATATAGAGCGCAAACGAACTCCTATAGATAGATTAGCCATCAATAGCGTATTAAATTCTTTTATTGCTCTTTAATATTATTTACAATGATGTTGTAAAGGGTATTAGGATTAAATGGTTTTGATAAACAACCATTCATTCCAATTTGTACCGCTTTAGCCTCAATATCAGTTGTGATAACTGATGCAGTAAGTGCAATAATAGGGATCTGTTTATTTAATTTTCGGATATTACTTGTTGCGGTATATCCATCCATTACTGGCATTTGAATATCCATTAAAATTAAATCGTAATGATTTTGCTTTACTTTTTCTACTGCTATTGCACCATTTTCAGCTAAGTCTACTTCTGCATTCCAATTCCGCAACATTCTTTGTGCAACCATTACGTTAAACTCTACGTCTTCTACCAACAAGATGGTTTTACCAGATAAATCAGGTTTGTTTTCATTGCCGCTTTGCTTAGACTCTTCTCTTATTTCACTTGTACTCTTTTTAAATTTAAGTGTAAAGTAAAATTTAGATCCAACGCCTAGTTCACTATCAATAAATATTTCGCTTCCTTGAAGTTGTAAAAGCCTTCTAATAATAGTTAACCCTAAGCCTGATCCACCAAACTCTCTGGTAATATTATTATTTGCTTGGGTAAATCTTTCAAAAATTAAATGTTGTTTTTCTTTAGGTATGCCTATTCCAGTATCTTCAATAGAGAACATTAAATCTACATCTTGCTTATTATTGGCTTTTAATTCTACCCTTATTGTAATTGTTCCGTCTTTGGTAAATTTTACCGCATTGGAAATAAGGTTGTTTAAAATTTGTCCAAGTCTTACATCGTCACAAACCAAGAATTCTGGTATATCATCATCATAGGTAATTTTAATTCTATTGCGTTTCTCTTCGGCTTTAACTTGATTAGCCATTTTAATATTCTTGAGAAAATGCAATATGTTGATATTTCTTTCGGCAAAAAGAATTTTCCCTTCTTCTAGTTTACTAAAGTCTAGCACATCATTTATCAGGCTCAGTAAATTTTCAGAAGAAATTTCCATTACATTCAATAATTCTCGTTGATCTGGTGCTAAATCTTGGTATTGCAATAACATGATAGTTCCAATGATTGCATTCAATGGAGTTCTAATTTCATGACTCATTACAGACAAAAATTCACTCTTTGCCAATGCAGCTTTTTCTGCAACTTCCTTAGCGTTGATTAAATCTTGTTCTAATTGCTTTGTTTTAAGAATTTGTTTTTCTAAAAATGAGATGATATCAATTAGGTCATCATTGTCATCTGAAAATTGTTGAGGTGCCGATGGATCTAATGCGCGAATAGCTTCTTTTAACTTTGATATGGATTGCTTTCGTATATCATTTTGTTCTTGTAAATCCTTTGTTGCCCGTTGGTATTCTTGTTCACTTACATCAAATGCGTGTTCTGTAATTTTTCTATCTCTTTCGAATGAAGAATAGCTATTGTTAATTGCAGTCAAGAGTTTAACAATTGCGGGATTACTCTCTTCATCAGAAGTTAGAAATTGTGAAATTTGTTTCTGTAGTAAACTATGATAAGCCATTCAGTAGCAATAATTATAATTCTGTAAATGTAGTAATAGTCATGGTTTGATTGTGCAACTCACAATTTGAACCAGGATTAAAGGGAGATAATTCGCCATAAGAATAAAAACCAGTAATTGCAGTATTGTTGCCAAACACTTTTTGGGCAGCCTGAACTTCCTCTGAAGTTCGATCCTGCAAAATCAGTTTTCTACCCACACAACTAATTAATATAGCTAACTCAGCTTTATGATCTTTATGCATTAAAGAAGTATTGGTAGCAGCAATAGAAGATCCATTAATCACTTTTTCAAAATTCACTTTCATCAATCTTAACCTACTTCCCTCTGGCATATTGCCTGCAAATATCATAGAACCATCTTCTTCGTTAACATTTAAAATAGTTCTAACTAAATTTTTATCTGCATCACTGGTTCTCAGTGAAATAGGGAATAATAATGCAGAACCAGGTAGCTCATCAACATATGGGCCCAAATATTCTTTGTATAAATCCAACGCTTTTTTTCCATCAATTTCATACAATACATTCTTGGTAGATTTGGTTATAACTCTTTCTTTTCCAAACTCATCCCAACCACCAAAAGAACTATGCCCTATGGCTAAATTAGTACCGTAAAATCCAATTGCTACTACTGTTCCTTCCTTTGCTATCGTATTTAATCCAACCTGTGTTTTTGCAAATCGCGCAGCATCGCCCGCTAAACCACCTGTAACGGGAATATTATTACTATTTAATTCATTGAATCCTCCTACAAGGTCAGATCCATTCACAAAAGACCCTTCAGAAATAACCAATACCGATACTAAATCATCTTGGTTCAAAAGACTCATTAAAGACTTACCTGTTTCAAAACTATTTACGTTTTTATTTATCTCTACTGATACCGATTTTACGGTGGCTTTTTCAAAATAAACAGCAGTTACTACAGCAGAATCATCATACACTTCGTTGTGTAATATTTCACCAGCAGTTGAACAACTAACAATATCTGCAAGCGGAAATTTTGATCGGATATTATCAAATAAAGATTGGCTGGTTACCAATTCACCCGAACCAAAAACAAGTACTAACTGTGCCTTATCGGTTGGAAAATCTGCTGGGATATTATCTACTTTCCATATACCTGAACCAAATTGAAGCTGGGCCGTTTTCATTAAACATATTCTTTATACTTAAAGATAGCCCTTTTCAATTAATGTGCACAATCATCCTTATGAGCATGGTCATGAACACGGCAAAGCTTAAAGTTTAAATAATGTGCAACAATTATTAGTCCAACAGAAGGAATTAAAAGGATTAATTCTAAATCGTGGAAATTGACTTTAACTATTAAAAACAAGATGCCCAAAGAAAACAAACTGATTGGCCACCAGCTATGATGATGCTTTTTAAAACCATGGTATAAAGCATAAATACCTACAACAAAGGCTAAAGCAATCATAAAATATTCAAAACGAATATTTTCAATAATATTTACCCCAAATAAGGGTAAACTACTTAAAAATAGGGGTAATAGGGCACAATGTATAGCACAAGCCACCGAAGTAGCAATTCCCAAAGCGTCCCAATTCATCTTGAATTTCATTCAGTGCAAAACTACAACAATGCAACTTTGTTGCAAAATATTTGTTGTAAATCTATCTTACCTTTACCAAATAATTTAGACTATGAGCAAGAGAGTATTGGTGTATCTAGGATTTTTTTTGGTTTTATTGGGCGCATTTTATTTTTTCCTATTTAGGGGAACAGATAAGTGGAAGAGAAAACTTTCAGTAATTAGTTACGTGAAGCCATTTCAATTCACCACCCAAGAAGGGCTACCGTTTAATGACAGAGACTTACTAGGCAAAGTAACGGTTGTGGAATATTTCTTTACCAGCTGTAAAGGAATCTGTCCTAAAATGAACAATAATATGAAGGGAATTTATGAAACATTTAAATCTGAGCCCGACTTTATGATTTTGGCACATACTTGTGATCCTGAAACAGATTCGGTTCCAAGATTAAAACATTACTCAGATTCATTAAAGATAGACTCTAGAAAATGGGTGATGGTAACAGGTAGAAAAGACAGTTTATATCAAATTGCACGAAGTGCTTATTTATTAGATGACCCCAAAAACAGTGTAGATAAAATTGAGGACCAGTTTATTCATACACAATTTTTTGCTTTGGTAGATAGAGATGGAAAAGTTCGCTCTCAAATTTATGATGGGCTTAAAAAAGATGAGATAGAAAAACTAAAGTTAGACATTCAGGAATTGCTTAAAGAAAGGTCGGCCAATAGCAATTTTGTAAATGGAATTTTTAATAACAATCCATAGCATTATTAATGCAGGCTAAAATAACAGAGATTTTAAGAAAACACCAGCTCAGCATTACTGAAGCAAGAAAAAAGATACTTTCTCTTTTCTGGGAAACAGGTAATGCACTAGCTCATGGTGACATTGAACAAAAAAGTAGTGAAGATTTTGATCGAGTAACCATTTACAGAACACTACAAACATTTGTAGAAAAAGGAATTATACATACCATTCCTACTTCAGATAATTCTGTTCGTTATGCACTTTGCAAAGACGAATGCGCAGCAGGACATCACCACGATGACCATGTACATTTTATTTGTGACGACTGCGGAACCACCTATTGTATTGATGAAGTAAGTGTTCCAAAAGTAAAGCTGCCAAAGGGTTTCAACGCAGTTCAAACAGACTTGGTTATAAGTGGAACATGTAATAAATGTGAACAATGATATTAGTAACCGGTGCCTCTGGCTTAGTTGGTTCTCATTTACTGCAACAGCTTATTCAAGCAGGGCAATCAGTAAAAGCATTGTATAGAAATACCATACCAACAATTAATAATATTGAGGGGGTAGAATGGATTAAGGGAGATATATTGGATGTCGTGGCATTAGAAGAATCCATGGACCAAGTAGACCAAGTGTACCATTGCGCTGCTTTAGTTTCTTTTAATCCAGCTAAAAAAGCTGCCATGCAGAATACCAATATTGAGGGCACCGCGAACGTGGTTAATGCATGCATTAATAAAGGCGTAAAACGATTACTCTTTGTAAGTTCTGTGGCAGCATTAGGAAGAATTAGAGAAGACAAGCCAATTGATGAAACGATGAATTGGACGCCAGAAACTAGTAATAGTGAATATGGTAAGACAAAATACTTGTCAGAAATGGAAGTTTGGAGAGGCATGAGTGAAGGTCTTTCTGTTGTAGTTGTGAATCCTGTAATTATTTTAGGAAATGGAGATTGGGAAGGCGGATCTTCGGGCATTTTTAAATCTGCTTATAATGAATTTCCTTGGTATACCGAAGGCATGAGCGGTTTTGTAGATGTAAAAGACGTTGTAAAAGCAATGGTCTTATTGATGGATAGTTCCATTAATGGAGAACGTTTTATTTTGAGCGGACACAATGCGTATTATAAAGACATATTTGGGTTGATTGCAACCACCTTTCACAAAAAGCCACCGCATAAAAAAGTAACCCCATTGCTCGCAGCAATTGTTTGGCGATTAGAAGCAATTAAAGCTTTTTTCAGTGGGAAAGACCCTTTATTAACAAAGGAAACAGCCAAAACAGCAAGGGCTAAAGTGAGTTTCAACAATTCTAAATTATTGAAAGCATTTCCAGACTTTACTTACACCCCATTGTCTGAATCAATTCATCGAATCTGTGGAGAATTGAAGCAGAAATACCAATTATGATTCCATCACCTTTTTCCATAGTTCAGGAATGCGTTTGATCCAAACCAATTCTCTGCGCTTAAGGGAAGCATCTTCTGCTGGATAGCCAAAGTAGGTTTTTCCTCCTGCCAAAGAGGAGGGAACACCGCTTTGTGCTAAGACCACCGCATTAGCACCGATAGTTAAAGTTTTACTGACACCCACCTGACCCCAGAGCGTTACACCATCTTCAATAATGGTTCCACCAGCAATTCCAACTTGTGCGGCAAACAAACAATTTTTTCCTACGGTAACATCATGACCAATATGAACCATATTGTCAATTTTAGTTCCTTGACCAATTCTAGTTTCTGCTGTTACCCCCCGATCAATCATACAACCCGTTCCAATTTCTACATCATCTTCAATCACCACATTACCACAACTCAACATTTTTTTATACCAAACAGGTCTGTTCTTTTTAGTGTTATAATAAAATGCATCGCCACCAATTACCGATCCTGATTGTATAATTACATTACTTCCAATTTTTGTATTTGCATGAATAGTAACATTCGGATGAATGATGGTATTATTTCCTATCACTACATTTTTTCCAATGAATACATTGGGCATGATAATAGAATTTTCTCCTAATTGTAAACTAGAATCAATTGCATCTGTTGCTGGAATAAAGGGACTAAAATGTTGTACAATTTTCAAGTACGCTTCAAAAGGGTCTGCAACAATAAAAATGGTTTTCCCATTTGGAATTTCAACATCAGCAGTATTAATAATAATAAAATCAGCAGCACTATTTAAACAAGTATCATAATATTTTGGATGATCAACAAATACCAAATCACCTTTTTCAACTTTATGAATTTCATTGATTCCTAAAATGGATGCATTGGTATTTCCTGCAGCGGTAGCATTAATAAAAGTAGACATCCAAGAAACGGATACTGGTGATGGAAACTTCATTTGGCTGGTTTTAATCGACAATAAAGGTAATATGCTGTGCTTTCCCGAAATTTTTTTTTTAGTGATTCTAGCAAAATCTTCTTCAACAAAATTGAATTATACACGATGCATTTGAACGTAAAACATGAATGATCAAAAAAAATGCATATCTATGAAACGCTTTATTCATATATGTTTCATCGCATTAAAAAAAAGATTCACCATTTTAAGTACACAATTTTTTGATGAAAAAAATGCTTTTCGGAATCAGTAAAAAAGCGCTGAATTCACATTTGGAACTAAAATGTTAATAAAATTGTTTAAAAAAATTTTTGAATAAGTTAAAAGTCTTTTTAATATTGTATAGGGAAATGCGTTTCCCTGTACTTACTAACCCATCCATATACAAGGTCTCGCTTCTGCGAGACTTTTGTTTTGTACTAATTACAACATTGAATTTATGAGCGAAGTACATTTTTCCGAACAGGAATTAATTAGAAGAGAGAAGCTTGCAAAATTGCAAGCAGCAGGTATTGATCCATTTCCCGCACCACTGTATCCGGTAAATAGTTTCTCTACAGACATTAAAAATAATTACACCGAAGAAACCAAAGATCAGTTTACAAATCTATGTGTGGCAGGTAGAATTATGAGCATCAACGATAAAGGAAAAGTTTTCTTTATTAAGATTCAAGACAGCAAGGGAATCATTCAATTGTATGTGAAGCGAGATGATATTTGTCCGGAGGAAGACAAATCATTTTGGGATAATGTAGTTAAACACGGATTAGATTTAGGAGATATTATTGGATGCACTGGTTATGCATTTATTACTAAAACAGGTGAAACTTCTGTGCATGCACAAACCATCACTTTGTTAACTAAATCATTAAAGCCATTACCGGTTGTTAAGCGCGATGAAGAAGGAAATATTTTTGATGCAGTAACCGATCCCGAATTTCGTTACCGTCAACGCTATGCAGACCTAATCATCAACCCAGATGTGAAAGACACATTTGTAAAGAGAACTAAAATCATCAATACCATTCGCGAATATTTAAATGCGCAGGGTGCTATTGAAGTAGACACCCCTGTTTTGCAAGCCATCCCAGGTGGTGCAGCAGCGCGTCCATTTATTACCCATCACAATGCTTTGGATGTACCTTTTTATTTGAGGATTGCCAATGAATTGTATTTAAAGCGTTTGATTGTAGGAGGATTTGATTGGGTGTACGAGTTTAGTCGCAACTTTAGAAACGAGGGCATGGACAGAACCCATAATCCAGAGTTTACCGTTTTAGAGTGGTATACTGCTTATAAGGATTATATCTGGATGATGGAAATAACCGAACAGTTATTCGAAAAGATTGCTTTAACTATCCATGGCACTACAGATGTACAGTTGGGCGATAAAGTAATCAGTTTTAAAGCGCCATTTAAAAGAATCAGCATTCATGATTCCATTAAAGAGAATACCGGTATTGATGTAAGTGAAATGGACGAAGCCGGCTTAAGAGAAGTTTGTAAGCAATTAAAAATAGACGTGCCTCCTACTATTGGTAAAGGAAAGTTGATTGATGAAATTTTTGGAGCTACTAGTGAACACACTTATGTACAACCCACATTCATTATTGATTATCCGGTTGAAATGAGCCCACTTACTAAGAAACATAGAAGCAAGCCTGGACTAGTAGAGCGTTTTGAATTAATGGTAAATGGAAAAGAGTTGGCCAATGCATACACCGAGTTAAACGACCCAATTGACCAACGCGAACGTTTTGAAGAGCAGGTAAAATTAATGGAAAGAGGTGACGATGAAGCAATGTTCATAGATTACGACTTTTTGAGAGCGTTAGAATATGGAATGCCACCTACATCGGGCATAGGCATAGGAATTGATCGCTTATGCATGATGATGACGAACCAAGTATCCATTCAAGACGTATTACTCTTCCCACAAATGAGACCCGAACGATTCGAAGATTAGTCTACAAATAAGTCAGGATACAATTGGCCACCTGGCACAACCGCATATTGATCTAAATTGGTAATACCTTCTTTGGCAAGTACTTCTTCGTCAATGAAGGTATTTCCAGTATAGGCCAACCCTGTTTTAGATAAAATATAATAAACGCTATCTGCAATAATTTCAGGGGTTCTGCTCATATTGGCAAGCGCTTCTCCGCCCAATAAATTTCTTACTGCAGCAGTATCAATAGTAGTTCTTGGCCATAAAGCGTTGGATGCGATCCCATCGGATTTAAATTCAGCAGCCCATCCCAATGCCAACATGCTCATATTGTATTTGGTAAGGGTATAAGCAATATGACCTCCCATCCATTTAGGTTTTAAACTAATTGGTGGTGATAAGGTAATGATATGTGGATTGGTACCTTTCTTTAAATATGGTAAACAATGCTTCACTACTAAAAATGTACCTCTAACATTGATGCTTTGCATCAAATCGAATCGCTTTGCTTCTGTTTTCTCGGTGTTGGTTAAAGAAATAGCGGATGCGTTGTTAATGACAACATCAATCCCCCCAAAACGATCTACTGCTTTTTGCACTGCTGCAATAATTTGCGCTTCGTCTCTGATGTCTACCTGAACGGCCAATGCTTTACCGCCGGCTGCTTCAATTTCTTCTGCTGCAGAAAAAATAGTTCCTCCTAAACGTGGATCTTCTTCTACGCTTTTGGCAGCTACAATAATGTTGGCGCCTTCTTTGGCTAATTTTAATGCGATGGCTTTTCCAATACCTCTACTGGCACCGGTAATCAATACAGTTCTGTTGGCAAATGATGACATATACAAAAAGTTAGGTACTCAATTTAAGGTAAAGCAGCTTACCATCCGAGGAATTCTTTGATGACTTGCTCCGTTTCTGAACAAGCTCGCTCTAAGTCATCATTCAAAATGTTTTTATGAAAATGATTCTTGAAAGAGAGCTCATAACTGGCTTTATTTACCCTGTTGGCAAGGCTCTCTGCCGTTTCAGTGCCTCTGCTCTCTAATCGTTTTTTTAACTCGGCTACAGAGGGTGGTTCAATAAATATGGACAAACAACGATTGGGAAACTGGTCTTGTAAGTGAATGGCGCCTTTTACATCAATGTCTAAAATAGGGGTCTTTCCCAAGTTCCAAATTCGCTCTAATTCTGTTTTTAATGTGCCGTAATAACTGCCTTCATACACCATTTCCCATTCTACAAATGCGTTCTCTTCAATTTTGTGTTTGAAGTCTTCTTCAGAGATAAAATGATAATGCACCCCATCTTTTTCTTCTCCTCTTGGTTTTCTAGTTGCAGCAGATATGGATAAACTCAAAGAAGGATATTTCTGCAATAAAAATCGGGTAATAGAAGTTTTACCTGATCCAGAAGGTGCAGCTATGATGATGATTTTACGACTATCGGATGCCATTCTTAAATTGTTTCTGCAAATAAACATTTATTTGTTTAGAACTACGATTATTTGCTATAGCCATAATAATAGCCGAAATTCACCGTGGATAATTAACCTGCTTTAAAGCATTCAAATTGATCTCTATGAATAGCGAGCCTGCCTATCAATTGCTTTTTGATCAAAACCCTAACGCTGTATTTTCATTAGACTTAGAAGGGAATATCACTTTAATGAATAAGCAACTGCCTATTTTATTAGAGTGTCCTGAATCAAAATTAAAAGGAGAGAGTATTTTCCCTTTTATGTTGCCAGAAGAAATGGAAGATATTTTTAGAAAGTTTAATCTGGCTAAAGCAGGTACTACAGAAAAATTCAGGTGCAAAATTCAAACAGTAAAAAATAATCAGTTAACCTGGGTGGTCACTTATATTCCCATCAAAATTGAAGAAACAATCACTGGTATTTATGCCTTGGTGAATGATATAACCGATCAAGTAGAAAGTGAACTTCAATTGGAAAAGTCTGTACGAGATTTAAGAAAAATTTTAGACGCTTCATTAGATATTTTATGCGTACTCAATATAAAAGGTGAATACGTAAGAATTAATCGTCAAGTGGAAAAATTGTGGGGTTATGAAGACTGGGAATTGGTTGGCAAAGACCATATCGACTTTGTTTTTGAAGAAGACCGAAGAAAAACTTTTGAAGCATTCACCCAAATAAAACACGGTGTAGAGTTAACCAACTTCGAAAATAGAATCGTTAAAAAAGACGGAACAACTGTTATCATGCAATGGTATGCCAACTGGGATAGTTTAACCCATTCAGTATATGCCAGTGCCCGTCATTTAAAATATTAGCATAAAACTTTATTTCCCCTTTTATCCATTTTTTTCTATCTTGATTTTCCCAATCGATTGCTATGCGTGTATGCTGGAACCTTTTTCTGCAACTGCAGGGATGGACTATTCGTGATGAATTTCCTTATCACCTGAAAAAATGTGTAATTGCTGTTGGCCCTCATACCAGTGCCTGGGATTTTGTAGTTGGCCTTGCTGTAAGAAGTAAATTAAGATTGTATCATTTAAAATTTTTAGGCAAAGCCGAGTTATTCAAAGGGCGTTTTGGATTCTTTTTTAGAAAAGTAGGAGGCTTTCCTGTGGATCGTTTCAGCAACAACAATGTGGTTGACCAAGTAGTAGAGAAATTTAATTCGAGTGAGTCTTTTGTATTGGCATTATCTCCTGAAGGTACTCGAAAAAAAGTAGACAAGCTTAGAACTGGCTTCTATCATATTGCCTATAAAGCGGGCGTTCCTATTGTGTTAGCTGGTTTAGATTTTGGAAGAAAACAAATCACTTTCTCTGAACCCTTTTTACCTACTGGTAATATGGAAGCAGACCTACAATACATCATCCATTATTTTGCCGATAAAGAAGGCAAAATACCCGAATACGGTTTACAACATTTAGATCAAAAAGCCCCCAACTAATATGACAAACACCTATCCAACCATCATTGATAATTTTTGCATGTTCGAAAAAAGCCAACCCAACAAATTGTTTTTGTCTGAACCTGTAAAGGGGGTCTATCAAGAATTTACTTGGGCAAAAGCCGGTAAAGAAATCAGGTCAATAGCTGCCTGGTTAAAACAGTCTGGTTTACAACAGGGTGATAAAGTGGCTATACTAAGTAAAAACTGTGCACATTGGATTATGGCCGATTTAGCCATTAATATGGCGGGTATGGTTTCTGTTCCGCTCTATCCAAATATTACTAGCAATGCAGTAAATGAAATTTTATTGCATAGTGAAGCCAAGACCATTTTTGTTGGAAAGCTAGATAATCCTGAACTAATAAGAATGGGCATTCCCGAAGAAATGACCCAAATCAGTTTTCCTTTTTATTTAAATGGCGGCTGTTTAAATTGGGATGATTTGGTGCGTGCCTCTTCGCCATTAACGGAACTTGGTCCACTTGATCCTAAAGCACTTTCTTGTATTATATATACTTCTGGTACTACAGGCACTCCCAAAGGAGTCATGCATAATAACCATACCATGTCATTTGCGGTATATTCTTTTTTAGAAAGTACACCACCTTTAAAAGATGAAGTGTTCTTTTCTTATTTACCACTTTGCCATGTTGCTGAAAGAATGTTGGTAGAATGTGGCGCCATTTTTACGGGAGGCTGTATTCATTTTGTCGAAAGCATGGATTCTTTTTCAAAGAACCTTCAATATACACAACCGACTATTTTTTTAGCTGTTCCTCGAATCTGGGAAAAAATTCGAGAAGAAATATTGCGCAAAATGCCACAGCAAAAATTGAGTAAGCTTTTAAAAATTCCCATCGTTTCAACCATTATTAAAAAAGCCATTCGCAAAAAATTAGGCCTTGGTAGGGTAAAGCATTTGTATACTGGTGCTTCACCCATTAATCCAGTAATCTTAGATTGGTTTTACCAATTAGGAATGGAAATTCAGGAAGCTTATGGTATGACAGAAAATTCCGCATTGTCTCATTCTAATAGAAAAGGGGCTTGTAAGTTTGGCACAGTAGGTCAATCATATCCAGGCGT
>JBKBWE010000336.1:0-2726 GCA_046289145.1 Sediminibacterium sp. | reverse complement strand
TTTTTAAAAATTTCTCCTGTTGTTTTATCAAATAAACCGGGTGCATGCCACTTGGTCTGGTCTTTCTCTGCTAGTTCGTATCCCTTCCCCTTAGTGGTAATAATATGCAATAATTTAGGACCAGGTATTTCTCTTAAGTCTTTTAAAGTATCTACCAACTTGGTAATATTATGGCCATCAATTGGTCCAAAATAACGGAGCTTTAATGCTTCAAATAAATTGCTGCTTTTGTTTACAACGCCTTTGATGCTGGCTTCCATTTTTGAAGCCATTTCTCTGCTGAAATTTTTACCTACAGGTAGTTTGCCCATTAGGTTCCAAATTTCATCTCTTACTTTATTGTAAGTGGGCGAAGTACTGATATCGGTTAAGTATTCTTTTAAAGCACCCACATTCGGGTCAATGCTCATGCAGTTATCGTTCAAAATAATGAGCACATCACTATCGGCAACACCTGCATGGTTCATGGCTTCAAAAGCCATACCCGCCGTCATAGATCCATCTCCAATGATGGCCACCGATTTTCTGTTTTCTCCTTTGTGCTTGGCTGCAATGGCCATTCCTAGTGCTGCTGAAATAGAAGTAGAAGAGTGTCCTACTCCAAATGTGTCGTATTCACTTTCTGAACGTTTAGGAAAACCACTTAACCCTTTGTATTTTCTGTTGGTAGGAAAATTATCTCTTCTTCCCGTTAATATTTTATGCCCGTATGCTTGGTGGCCTACATCCCAAACCAATTGATCATAAGGCGTATTATAGATATAATGTAATGCTACTGATAATTCTACCACTCCTAAGCTAGCGGCAAAATGCCCACCATGAACACTTACAACATCTATGATATATTGTCTTAATTCGTCGCAAATTTGGTGTAATTGTGCTCTGCTGAGTTTTTTAAGGTCTTCAGGGCTATTGATATTCTTGAGTAAAGGGCCAGGAACAAACTCCATGTACTGCTTAATTTAGTGGTAAAAATACAATAACATCCGATAAAAAGGAAGGTTCAGCCTTTTGTTACATTATTTTAAGCCAACCAGCCGCTGAATTTGCCTTTAATCCAATTTGTTCCTTTTCAAGGGCTTAGCTATATTTAGCTTTGTAAGTCATGAGAACAAAAAGCAAAGCAATACTATATTGGTGGTGTCAAATGGGTGGCTGGTTGCTGTATGGCTTAACAATGGTGTTTTTTGCCTTTGTTTTCGACAGTAAAATCAACAGCATTTTCTATCCTAAGCTACTGGTAATCATCATTTCAGGTTTATTTTTTACCCATGTATTGAGGGAGCTAATCAAATTATTCCACTTACTTCCCCCAGATTTATCTAAAAAATGGGTACAGTTTACCGGGGTTTTAATGTTGATTTTGGTGCTTTTTAACTTAACCAACTCTGCCATTGCAGAATGGCTGCACTTATACAATCCCAAAACAAAGGTTTCTGTAGACAAAAGATTTTTAGTGAATCTGGTTTCAGATTCTCCTTTGATATTGGTTTGGGTGTCTATTTATTACCTCTGGCATTATATAGAACTAGGTACAAAAACCGAATTCCAAAAGATCAAATTAGAGAGTCTAGTGAAGGAAATGGAACTAAAAACCATTAAAAGCCATATCAATCCTCACTTTATATTCAACGCACTCAATAGCATTCGTGCGTTGGTAGATGAAAATCCAGAAAGAGCCAGAACAGCTATTACAGAATTGAGTAATTTGCTCAGAAGCAGTATGCAGGCAGAAAAACAAGAGACGTTTACTTTTGAAAGAGAATTAAATATTGTAAAAGACTATTTAGCTCTAGAACATATTCGTTTTGAAGACCGTTTGATGGTAGAGTATGATATTGATGAAGACACTTTAGATCAACCCATACCTCCGATGATGTTACAAACTTTGGTTGAAAATGCCATTAAACATGGTATTAGTAAAGCCAAAGAAGGGGGAACCATTAAAATAATATCCGATTTTAGGCAATCCCATCATGAATTGATTGTGCAGAATTCAGGAACAATTTCCGAAATTGCTGACCCGGAAGGATTTGGATTACAAAGCACTAGAAGCAGATTGAAGTTATTATTTGGAGACAAAGCAAGTTTTACCATTGAAGCAACAAAGAATAATATAGTTGAAGCAAAAATTATTATGCCAGTACAAGGCGTACCGGCTTAACCACAATAATACAATCAGCAATTATGGCAATTAAGGCAATTATTATTGATGATGAAAGGTTGGCAAGGAATGAACTGAAGAAGTTGTTGCAAGACCATGGAGATATAGAAGTGATAGATGAAGCAGCCAATGTTGATGAGGGCATCGAAAAAATAGAAACCCTCAACCCTGATTTGATTTTTCTAGACATTCAAATGCCCGGTAAAACTGGGTTCGACTTATTGGCCGAAGTAGAGAAAGCGCCTAAAGTAATATTTACAACTGCTTATGATGAATATGCCATTAAAGCATTTGAAGTAAATGCCTTAGACTATTTATTAAAACCGATAGAGCCTAAGCGTTTATCTGATGCTATTCAGAAATTGCAAGCAGAATTGTTCAAAGAGAAAATTGGTTTAAGTGGTAACAATAGAGGTCCTTTAACAGAACAGGATCAAGTTTTTGTAAAAGACGGTGAACGCTGTTGGTTTGTGAAGCTGGGTGAAATCAGGTTATTTGAAAGTGTGGGCAATTATGCCAAAGTATTTTTTGGAACGAATAAGCCGCTGATATTAAAATCGTT
>JBKBWE010000043.1:0-13935 GCA_046289145.1 Sediminibacterium sp. | reverse complement strand
AATCAGCCGGTTCTTTGTATAATATTTTTGATAAATCCAGCTGGGTGTATTTCCAATGATTAATAACCGGTCTTTGTTGTAAATAGTTGGTTTGACCAATCATTTCATTCACTGTTCTAAAACCCAATTCGGCCATAATTTCTCGAAGTTCTTGGGTAATGAATTTAAAAAAGTTTACTACGTGATTGGGGTCACCTGTAAAACGTTTGCGTAATGTTTCGTCTTGGGTAGCAACACCTACCGGGCAGGTATTTAAATGACATTTACGCATCATTATACATCCTTCAACTATTAAAGCAGCAGTTGCAACGCCCCATTCTTCAGCTCCTAATAGTGCAGCCATTGCAATATCTCTACCTGTTTTCATTTGGCCATCGGCCTGAACAATTACCCTAGAACGCAACTTATTTTTAACGAGGGTTTGATGTGTTTCTGCTAATCCTAATTCCCATGGTAAACCCGCGTGTTTCACTGAACTTACTGGGGATGCGCCTGTACCGCCATCGTGCCCTGCTATCAATACTACATCAGCTTTAGCTTTTACAACCCCTGCGGCAATGGTGCCAACCCCCGCTTTAGAAACCAGTTTCACATTAATGCGCGCTGTACGGTTGGCATTTTTTAAATCAAAAATTAATTGGGCTAAATCTTCAATAGAATAAATATCATGATGTGGGGGTGGAGAAATTAATCCAACACCCGGTGTTGCATGTCTTGTTTTTCCAATCCATTCGTCTACTTTATGACCAGGTAATTGTCCACCCTCACCAGGCTTTGCGCCTTGTGCCATTTTAATTTGAATTTCGTCTGCTTCGGTTAAATAATGCGCCGTTACTCCAAATCTTGCAGATGCTACCTGTTTAATGGCAGAACGCATAGAGTCTCCATTTGGTAAAAGTGTATACCTAATTTCATCTTCACCTCCTTCACCTGTATTACTTTTACCGCCCAATCTATTCATGGCAATGGCCAATGTAGTATGCGCTTCCCAAGAAACAGAGCCAAACGACATTGCACCTGTTGCAAATCGCTTATAAATATTTTCTGCAGGTTCCACTTCATCTATTGAAATAGAAGGCCGGTTAGTTTTAAAATCTAACTGACTTCTAAGCGTACAAGCTTGTTCACTTTGGTTATTAATGAGCGATGAATACTTTTTGAAAGTAGCATAATCATTTCTCTTTGTTGCATCTTGTAATAAGTGAATGGTTTGGGGATTGAATAAATGGAATTCCCCTTTTCTTTTCCATTGATATACCCCTCCAACAGGTAAGCGATCAATGGTTTTATTTTTCTTACTGAATGCAAAAAAATGTTTGGCCAAAGTTTCTCTGGCAATTTCATCTAAACCCATTCCTTCAATTCTAGAAGTAGCACCTGTAAAGTATTGATCAACTACACTGCTATTGATTCCAATGATTTCAAAAATCTGCGCCCCTTGGTAACTTTGCAAAGTGGAAATGCCCATTTTCGAAAACACTTTTAATAAGCCATCATTCACTGCTTTGATATAATTTTTCTTCAATTGTTCTATATCTAAAGAGCTGTCTATTTTATTCGACATTTTCATGTCTCTAATAGAAGATAAAGCCAAGTAAGGGTTGATGGCAGTTGCACCAAATCCTATCAGACAGGCAAAATGATGGGTTTCCCAAACATCTCCTGCTTCTATGATTAATCCTACTTGACCTCTGTATCCTTTTTTAATTAAGTGATGATGAACAGCAGCTGTTGCTAATAAAGAAGGAATAGGAGCATGGTCTGAATCTATTGCACGGTCTGTTAAAATAATTACTTCAAATCCATCTTGA
The DNA here is from genome assembly GCA_046289145.1 of Sediminibacterium sp. GTDB lineage: Bacteria > Bacteroidota > Bacteroidia > Chitinophagales > Chitinophagaceae > Sediminibacterium. The sequence continues at coordinate 12,124 of JBKBWE010000043.1, read as the reverse complement.
ACGGCATCTACCGCATATCTACAAAGTCTTTCTATGCCTGCTTTTAACGAGCCAGGTTTTCCGTCTGCTCTAAAATAAGTTTGTAAAGTTTTGGCTTGAAAAACACCGGTATCAATGCTTCTTATTTTTTCTAATTCATGGTTGTTTAAAATTGGATGTTGCAATGCAACGCTATGACATGCGGTTGGTTCTTCTATTAATAGATTCCCATTACTTCCTGCAAAAGTAGCCAATGACATCACCATTTTTTCACGAATGGGATCAATTGGCGGATTGGTTACTTGAGCAAATAATTGTTTAAAGTAGGCGCTTAAGTGTTGGGGCTGATTACTTAAAATCGCTAGTGGAGCATCATTCCCCATGGAGCCTATTGGTTCTTTACCATCAATAGCCATGGGTGCTATAATGGTATCTAAATCTTCTGTTGTATATCCAAACGCTTTTTGGTATTTAAATACTTGGTCGTGTTCTAAATGAGTGAACATTACACGAGGTTCTGGTAATTCTTCTAATCGAATTTTGTATTTATTCAACCACTCTGCATAAGGTTTTTGCGAGCATATTTTTTCTTTCAATTCACTATCAGAAACGATTCTTCCTTCACTCATGTCTACCACAAACATTTTGCCAGGTTGCAATCTGCCTTTTTCTTTTACATTGGCAGGGTCTATGGGGAGCACACCCGTTTCGGATGCCATGATTACTCTATTGTCGTGGGTAATAGTATATCTAGAAGGCCTTAATCCATTTCTATCTAAAGTTGCTCCAATCATTTGACCATTTGTGAAAGAAATGGAAGCAGGTCCATCCCAAGGCTCCATTAAACATGCATGGTACTCATAAAAAGCTTTTTTTACAGGATCCATGCTTTCATTGCCATCCCAAGCTTCTGGAATCAACATCATCATTACATGCGGCAAAGAGCGCCCAGTTAATGTTAGCAATTCAATCATATTGTCTAAACAGGCAGAATCTGATTGACCATTGGTTACTATGGGAAGAATCATGTCTAATTCTTCTTTTGTAAATGCAGGAGTAGTAAATCCCTTTTCGCTAGATCTCAACCAGTTTAAATTTCCCTGTAGGGTATTGATTTCTCCATTGTGTGCTATGTATCTAAAAGGCTGAGCTAGTTTCCAGGAAGGAAATGTATTGGTAGCAAATCTTGAATGAACCAAACCAAAAGCCGACACCATTCTTTTATTAGACAAATCGGTAAAATAATGGCGTACTTGATGACTGGTTAATTGTCCTTTGTAAATGATGGTTCTAGATGAAAGTGAAACAATATAAAATCCTATATCATCTTTTCTGATGGTATTATTTATGGTATGAGAAGCATAGTTGCGAAGGATAAATAATTTTCTTTCGAAAGCTTCTTGGTCTTGAATATGGTCGGGGCATGCAATAAAAACCTGTTCCATACAAGGTTCTACTGAAAGGGCTGTGGGTCCAATATCCGTTTTATTAACAGGTACTTTTCTGTAAGCAATAATTTCTAATCCCAGTTTTTCTGCAGCCCTATTAAAAATGTCTCTGCATTCTTCTCTGAGGCCAACCGATTTAGGAAAAAAAATCATGCCTACTCCATACTTTCCAGCATTGGGCAAGTGTTTTCCTAATTGAATACATTCATCAAAAAAGAATTCATGTGGAATTTGAATAAGTATGCCGGCACCATCTCCTGTATTTACTTCGCATCCACAAGCACCCCTGTGCTCCATATTTTCTAATACAGTTAACGCATCTGATATATGTTGGTGGTTCTTATGTCCATTGATATTGGCAACAAATCCGATGCCGCAGGCATCGTGCTCAAATTGGGGGTTATAGAGGCCTCCATTGTTTTGGTTACTAAACATTTAGTCCAGTTTAAACTTGGGTTAATAATGGCGGCAATCTGAACTAAATTAATAAAAATTAGGATTGAATAAAAATATTATTTAAGCTAATGGTTGTAAGTTTAAATAATATCTAATAAATTATAGGTAATATTAGATAAAAATTAAGTGGTGATAAAAACAGGGCAATCAAAAGCTAATTTTATTTCGGTAGAAGGCTTTGTTTTGAAAATACCAAATAAGGTAGAGCCACTTCCACTCATGGCTGCATAACTTGCACCTAGTTCATATAGTTGATCTTTAATTAGCCCAATGGATGGGTAAGCTTTGGTGATTGGCGCTTCAAAATCATTGAACAAACAATTGCGCCATTCTTCAATAGGTTGATCAAGTATAGTTACAAGATTTTTGCCAGAAGGGGAAGGGGCTATTTGTTCAAATGCCCACTTGGTATTTATATGAATTCCAGGGTTCACCAAAACAAAATGATAGTTGGATAAATCCAACGGTAATTGATTCAAAATCTCCCCTCTTCCAGTTGCGTAACAGGCTTTATTGAGGATAAAAAATGGGCAATCACTTCCCAATTTTGCAGCATAGTTAATCAATTGGGGTGTAGGAATATTTAATTTATATTTTTCGTTGATTAAAAGCAATGTAAATGCACCATCTGCACTGCCTCCTCCAAGGCCTGCACCCATTGGAATTATTTTATGCAAGTGTATATGTATTGGAGGCAATGTTGGAAAGTCTTGCTTGAGCAAGTGATAAGCTTTTAAACAAAGATTGTTGTCTGGATTCCCGGGAATGGATAAACCTGTTGAATCAAATTGTAAATCAGTTGAAGAGACTACTTCTAAAATATCTTTTAATGGAACAGGATAAAATACGGTTTCTAAATGATGAAATCCGTCCGGTCTTTTTCCGGTAATATGTAATCCAAGATTAATTTTGCAGTTGGGAAAAATGACCATGGTCTTTTGTGCAAAGCACTATTTTCTTTTTTTCAGCTCATCACGAATGGCAATTGCCCTGATATAATCTTCTTGGTCTAGTACCTCGTTTAATAAGTTATTTAGTTCTTCAATATTTAATGAGCTCAAATCTGATCTGTCGCTAGTGCCAGCTGGTTCTTCGGCACCAACCGCTTCCATTTTGGGCTTCCCTGTTCCGCCTTCTTCCATGGCTATGCCTGCACTTTCTAAAATATTATCGTAAGTGTATATAGGGCAACCAAATCTTACTGCCAATGCCAATGCATCGCTGGTTCTGCTATCAATTTCTACAGTATCGTTATCGGTGTAACAAACTAATTTTGAATAGAAAATTCCTTCTTGTAAATCGTTAATGATGATCTCTTGTAATTCTACGCCAAAAGCATTCATGAAATTTTTCATGAGGTCATGCGTAAGTGGACGACTGGGATGCATATTTTCTAATGCTACCGCAATGGCTTGCGCTTCAAAGCCACCAATTACAATGGGAAGTCTGCGTAATCCATTTATTTCACCCAATACAACAGCGTAAGAGTGGGTTTGTGTAATGCTGTGAGAAAGCGCTACAATTTCCAGTTCAATCTTCTTCATATTGTGTGCTAAATTAACTTAAAAATACGAATGAATCATGCTTGGCCATGTTTCTTCAGCCATTTGTCGAAAAGGAAAGTTCCAAATGGAAAAAATGCCGCTAAAAAAGCATAGATCAAATATTTAAAGGGCCAGTCCTCTTGTTCTTTTGCCCATAATGCCAATGCCAAATAGGCAACAAATAAAAGCCCATGTGCCCAACCTGTGTATTTTACAGCTAAAGGATAACCCGCTAAATATTTCAATGGCATAGCAATTCCTAATAAAACCAATAAAGAAATACCTTCTGCGTAACCAATTGTTCTGAATAAAGAAAGGCTATTGCCACTTGATTTTTGCATAGATGCAAAACTACCAAATTTTATGTGCAAATTGTGAAGCTAAAATAGCCACTATGCCATTGTTTAATATTCAGGATATTCCTTCTTGTAATTTGATTGACGGATATGATGCGCAGTTTATTCATACTGCCAATGCAACTTATTCTCATGTAAAAGCCAGCGCAGGAGCTATTTTGCCTACGCATGCTCATCCTCAAGAACAAGTATCTTATATATTAGATGGGAAGTTTGAATTAACCGTGGAAGGAGTAAAACATGTATTAGAACCAGGGCAGGTTTTTGTAATTCCATCTAATACATTGCACAGCGGATTAGCCATCACAAACTGTTTTATACTCGACGTCTTCACGCCGTTGCGTGAAGACTATCGAGAAAAAGGTGGAATCAATTTAGGTTAAGCCCCTGCTTTCATTTTTTGAATTGCAGCGGTTAATTGAGGAACAACTTCAAATGCATCACCTACGATACCGTAGTCTGCTGCTTTAAAGAATGGAGCTTCAGGGTCCTTGTTAATTACAACAATTACTTTGGAGCGGTTTACTCCTGCTAAGTGTTGGATAGCTCCTGAAATGCCAATAGCAATATATAAGTTGGGAGCAACTTGAACACCTGTTTGACCAACGTGTTCATGGTGAGGTCTCCAATGTGCATCTCCTACAGGTCTGCTACATGCTGTAGCAGCGCCTAATTCTTTTGCAAGGTCTAATAAAATGCCCCAGTGTTCAGGTCCTTTTAATCCACGACCACCGCTTACTACAATATCCGCTTCAGTTAAAGGTACTTCACCAGTAATTTTATTTACCTTAGTTACTTTTACTTTAGGTTCATTTACTGTAACAGATAACGCTTCAACCGCTGCAGTGCCTTCTGTGGCAACTGTTTTATAAGAATTTGGGTTTAATGAAATTACTTTAATTGCAGAAAGAATATTCACATTCGCAAATGCTTTACCAGAGAATACCGTTTTCTTAACTGAAAAACCATTGCTGGTATCAGGTAACGAGCAAGCTCCAGCAACCAAGCCAGCTTTCAATTTCGCAGCTACTCTTGAAGCCACTGCTTTACCAGTTTGGTTATGAGAAAACACTACCACAGAAGCTCCACTTGCGGTAGCAGCTTCGCTAATAACACTTGCATAAACTTGAGCGTCTACATTGTTTAAAGCAGCATTACTTACTTGGTGAATTTTGCTCACTCCATATTTACCTAAAGCAGTTAAGTCGTCGCTAATGGTACCTAACACAATGCCTTCCGCAGTTGTACCTAATTGCTTAGCTATATCTGCACCATAAGTGAGTGCTTCTAAAGAAGATTTTTTTACAATACCTTCTGATTGATCAATGAATATTAAAACAGACATTTTTTAAAATTTGAGTAGTGAATAAAACGCGTTTATTAATTAGATGGCTTTTGCTTCTTCGTGAAGTAATCTAACCAACTCAGCAACATTATCTGGTGCTACTAATTTAACGCCCGCTTTTGCAGGAGGTAATTCAAAGCTTTGAATGCTGGTAAGGGCATCCACTGCAATAGGCTCAACCACTTTAAGTGGTTTAGTTCTTGCAGCCATAATACCGCGCATATTGGGAATGCGCTGTTCAGCCATTCCTTTTTGACAGCTAACCACAATAGGCAAAACAACTTCCGCTGTTTCTTCGCCACCATCAATTTCGCGAACCACTGTTGCAGTAGTTCCATTTAGGTCGAATTTAGTAGCCAAAGAAATATAAGGTGCATCCACTAATTCAGCAACCATACCTCCAATAGAAGACCCATTGTAGTCAATGGTTTCCTTTCCAGTAAATATTAAATCGTAACCGCCTTGTTTTGCTACTTCAGCAATTTGTGCGGCAATATAATATGCATCACTATTATCAGTATTAACCCTGATGGCTTCATCTCCACCTAATGCCAGTGCTTTTCTGATGATTGGTTCTGCGTCTGCATTGCCAACTGTTACTAAATGAATAGTAGCTGAAGGATTTGCTTCTTTCAATTCAATGGCTCTCACTAACGAATACCATTCATCGTAAGGATTAATGATCCATTGTACACCTGCTTCATCAAATTTTGTGTTGCCATCGGTAAAGGCAATTTTAGAAGTAGTGTCTGGTGTTTTACTAACACAAACTAAAATCTTCATATGGTTGAGGTTTATCTTTTAATTTAGTTGTTTATGCAACTATTGCAAATATAATGCGTCAAACTAATAACTGTTTGTATTTAACCAAAAAATAACCAAAAAGTTTCGGGTGTTTATTCTTCCGTTAATGGCTGGTCTTTTCCCTTCTTCATTTCTTTTGAAAAAAAAGTGGCCAAAGCAGTTAATTCTGCATTGGTCAAATTGTTCTCCATTTTAGCTAAGGCTTCATTGGATAGGGCTTTGTCCAATTCCTTTTCTTCCTCTTTTATATTGTCTTTTTCCACCCAGTAAAAGTAAGGAATTTCATACTTTAGCCCGATGAATCGAATTGACAGAATTCAAGAAATGTTATCAACAAATCCAAAAGATTCCTTTTTGCGTCATGCATTGGCATTAGAATGGATTAAATTAGGAAATGATATTGAAGCCAAGGGATTATTTGAAGCCATTCTTGCAGAGGACCCCACTTATATTGGATCTTATTATCATTTGGCCAAATTATTAGAAAGATTAGGTGAAACCCCTGCAGCCATTTTATGGTACGAAAAAGGGATGGAAGCAGCAAAAGCAGCCAAAGACCAACATTCCTATAATGAATTGCAGTCTGCCTACGAAGATTTAGTTTACTAACGATACTATAAATATTGCCATCATGTCTTACGATTACCAAAAATACAAGACCCCAACAGGTACCCAATTAAATTGTAAAGGGTGGGTGCAAGAAGCAGCATTAAGAATGTTATTGAACAACCTTGATCCTGCGGTAGCAGAAAGACCAGAAGACCTAATTGTATATGGTGGTAGAGGTAAAGCAGCGCGTAATTTTGAAGCTTTAGATAAAATTATTGCCTCATTAAAATCATTGGAAGAAGACGAAACACTCTTGATTCAAAGTGGCAAACCTGTAGGGATATTAAAAACCCATTCAAACGCACCAAGGGTTCTAATAAGTAATTCTCAATTGGTACCCAATTGGGCTAATTGGAAACATTTTTCTGAATTGGAGCAGAAAGGGTTAATGATGTACGGACAAATGACAGCAGGAAGTTGGATTTATATTGGATCACAAGGAATTGTTCAAGGCACATTTGAAACTTATGCAGTATTGGCTGATAAACATTTTAAGGGAAGTTTAAAAGGTACATTAAATGTGACTGCTGGTTTAGGGGGTATGGGTGGAGCACAACCACTGGCCATTACCATGAACGAAGGGGTTGCATTAATTGCAGAAGTAGAAGAGTGGAGAATTGATAAACGAGTTGAAACAAAATACTTAGACGAAAAATTTTTAGACATTAATGCCGCTATAGATCAAGCTTTAAAATATAAGGCAGCAGGTGATGCAAAAAGTATTGGAGTGCTTTGCAATGCAATAGATTTATTGCAAGCTTTACTCAATAGAAATATTGTTCCAGATACATTAACCGATCAAACATCGGCACACGATCCACTCATTGGCTATACGCCACATCTAATGAGCAATGAAGAAGCAAATGCTTTGCGCATGTATGATCCGGAAGGATATATTGCTAGAAGTTATGAAAGCATGCATTTACATGTACAATTGATGTTGCAACTAATGGATAGAGGAACAATTACTTTTGATTACGGAAACAATATAAGAGCAAGGTCTAAAGAATACGAAGAGCAGCAACAAGCAAAGAATATGACTTTAACTTATGCAGTTGGAAGGTCATTCGATTTTCCTGGTTTTGTTCCTGCTTATATTAGGCCGTTATTTTGTGAAGGGAAAGGACCATTTAGGTGGGCTGCATTAAGTGGAGACCCATCTGATATTGCGGTAACAGACGAAGTAATTCAACAGCTTTTTCCGGAGAATAAAAGCATGCAACGTTGGATGAAAATGGCCAAAGAAAAAATAGCTTTTCAAGGTTTGCCTGCTCGTATATGTTGGTTAGGACAAGGCGAAAGAGAAAAAGCAGGATTGGCATTTAATGAATTAGTTAAAACAGGAAGAGTAAAAGCGCCTATTGTAATTGGCAGAGATCATTTAGATACAGGTTCGGTTGCTTCACCTAATAGAGAAACAGAAGCCATGCTAGATGGTTCTGATGCAGTTGCCGATTGGCCAGTTTTAAATGCATTAGTAAATACTGCTGGAGGTGCTAGCTGGGTTTCTCTTCACCATGGGGGTGGGGTAGGAATGGGCTATTCTATTCATGCAGGTATGGTGATTGTTGCAGATGGAACAGACGATGCAGCAGTAAGACTGTCAAGGGTTTTACGCAATGATCCAGGAATGGGTGTTATAAGACATGCAGATGCAGGTTATGAAATTGCCAAAGCAACAGCAGTAAAATTTAATTTAGAAATATAAGTTTCATCCATCCATCATAATCCGGCTGTTTCATAGGGTACTCTTCAAGAAGTTTTGTATTATTACCTTATGAAAAATATGACGCAAAAATTAAACAAATCTTTCAGCCTGCTAGTAGTAGGTCTGGGGTTAATAGCTTTGCCCGTTGTGGCACAAGAGAAGTTGAATCCAACTGTAGAAGCCATCATTAAAGAAGCCAACACTAATTCGCAATTACAAAGATTAGGACATGAGTTAATGGACGGAGTAGGACCACGATTAGTGGGCTCTTCTAAAATGGTTCAAGCAAGTGATTGGGCAATTGCACAATATAAAAATTGGGGTATTGAAGCCAAGAGAGAAAATTATGGAACTTGGAGAGGATGGGATAGAGGGGTAACACATATTGATATGGTTACACCCTGGACTAAATCTTTAGAAGGAACACAATTGGCATTTAGTCCAGCTACTAAAAAACCAGTCACTGCTGAAACTATTGTATTGGCTGATGCGGCAGACTCCTTGGCTTTTCAAGCTTGGTTGCCTAATGTAAAAGGAAAGTTTGTATTGATAGCTATGCCACAGCCAACAGGACGTCCTGATTATAATTGGGCAGAGTTTGGTTCAAAAGCATCTATTGATAAAATGAAAAAAGAACGTGCAGATGCAACTGATGCGTGGCGTAAACGAATCAGTAAAACTGGTTTGAGTGCCGCTAAATTAGCGCAAGCATTAGAAAATGCAGGAGCCGTTGGTGTTGTAGGAAGCTTATGGAGCAACGGATTTGGCGTAAATAAAATATTTGCAGCCAATACCAAAAAAGTGCCCACTATAGATATTGCTTTAGAAGATTATGCTTTATTGTTTCGCTTAACTGAATCTGGTAAAGCACCAAAAATTTCTGTGTATACACAATCAAAAGAATTAGGGGTAGTTCCCACTTTTAATACACTTGCAGAAATCAAAGGCACTGAAAAACCCAATGAATACGTGATGTTATCGGCACACTTTGATTCATGGGATGGTGGTACAGGAGCTACCGATAATGGAACAGGTACTTTGGTAATGATGGAAGCGATGCGCATTTTAAAAGCAGTTTATCCGAATCCTAAGAGAAGCATTTTAGTGGGTCATTGGGGATCTGAAGAACAAGGATTAAATGGATCACGTGCGTTTGTAGAAGACCATCCTGAAGTGGTTAAAAATTTACAAGCTTTATTCAATCAAGATAATGGAACAGGAAGAGTAGTTAATTTAGGGGGTGCTGGTTTTAAGTATGCTAAAGATTTTATTACACGTTGGTTAGCAGCAGCGCCTTCTTATATTAAAGATACTGTTAGAACAAGTTTTCCTGGCTCCCCTGCTGGTGGAGGTTCAGACAATGCATCTTTTATTGCAGTAGGTGCGCCTGCTTTTTCTTTAGGGGCATTAAACTGGTCTTATTTTAATTATACCTGGCATACGAATAGAGATACCTACGATAAAATTGTATTTGATGATGTACGCAACAATGCTATTTTAACGGCTATCTTGGTGTATATGGCTTGTGAAGATCCAGAGCGTATGCCAACTGATAAAGCAGAATTACCTGCAGGTCCGCGTGGCCCTCAAACATGGCCTACTCAAACCAAAGCAAAGCGTGCTGGTGGTTTTGATAATTAAGTTTTAACGACAATTGTCTATTTATGAAAAAAATATTATTGCCTTTTTTATTCATTGGGTTGATGATATCTGCTGTTCATGCAGGCAATCCCATAAAAGATAAGCCCATTAAAACCGGAGCCGATCAAACAGAAAAGTACTTGTCTTATTTAAAAGGGAAACGAGTGGCTTTGTTGGCCAATCCGACCACAATAGTTGGAGACAAGCATTTTGTAGACAGCATGTTAAAGAAGGGTGTGAATATTGTGAAAGTATTTGGTCCTGAACATGGATTCAGAGGCAATGCAAGTGCTGGAATAAAAGTAGCCGATGAAGTAGACCCAACCACGGGTGTTAAAGTAGTTTCATTGTATGGTCCAAAGCGCAAGCCATCCAAAGAAGATATGGCCGATGTTGATTTGATGATTTTTGATATACAAGACGTGGGATGTAGATTTTATACCTATATCAATGTCTTGAGTCATATCATGGAAGCCTGCGCAGAAAATGGGAAAGAACTTTTGATATTAGACAGGCCTAATCCCAACGGATACTTAGTGGATGGCCCTATTTTAGACATGAAATTTAAATCGGGTATTGGCATGTTTCCAATACCCATTGCTCATGGTATGACCATTGCAGAGTTTGCACAAATGATCAATGGCGAAGGTTGGTTGCCCAATAAAATGCAAGCCAAATTGAAAATCATTAAAGTGGCCAATTATGCCCATGATATGGATTATACATTGCCGGTTAAGCCCTCTCCAAACTTGAATACGCAGCAAAGTATTCTATTGTATCCAACTACTTGTTTGTTTGAAGGAACGGTCTTGAATCATGGTAGAGGTACTATGTTCCCTTTTACCATTTTTGGAAGTCCATTGTATAAAGGCATTTATGATTTTTCTTTTACGCCTGTTAGTATCAAGGGCATGGCAGAAACGCCTTTGCATATGAATAAAGAATGTTTCGGTTTAGATCTTCGCAAAGTAGATATTGCGGAATTGAAAAAGAAGAATCGCATTCAAATTCAATGGATGATAGACTTGTACAATAATTTTCCTGTGAAGGACCAGTTTTTTGATCGTTCTCAAAGCAACCAGATTGGAGACATCAATAAGTTAATAGGTAATGATGTTTTCCGTAAGCAGGTTGCAGAAGGCAAGTCAGTAGAAGAAATTTATGCTTCTTGGGAACCTGGATTGTCTGAATATAAAACCATGCGAAAGAAATATTTACTCTATCCTTAGTAAGTATTGGTCATATCTATATCCACACAAATAATAAAGTCTGCTTTGCCTAAATTTTCGGCGAGCAGGCTTTTTATATTAGCCTGAGTTACTGTTGAAATAGTTCCTATTTTCAGGGTAGGTTTTTGTTGCTTTAAATACCAGTTGATTCCATCAAAATTATCAGAATGATATGCGCCATTGTAGTGCAAAAACAAAGCACCATTGGAATGGTTGTTTAATATAAAGTGTGCCATGGTAGCATCTTTACTGGCTTGTGCTTTGGGCATATTTTCTGTAGCGTGAACGCCCATCATTTTAATCATATTTACATATCCTGGTAATGAAGCATCATATGCCATTGGTAATGGAGCCATCCATTTTTTTTCTTCGGTAGTTAAACTGTCCAATTTTCCAAACCCTCCTTTGTTCACTAACGCTGCATATTTCCTAGGAATATTGGTAGCTATAAAGGGAATATTATTCGCTTTAGCGTAGTTCACCAGTGGTGCATAATCGGTTGGGTAGTTTTTCCAAAGGCGAGCATTTGAGTCTAACCCTTTTGCACTTAGTTTTCCTGACAAATAATTATTTAATGCTTCCTGATTGTCTGCTTCAAACATTTCTGCACCCAATACCATTTGTCTTTTGGCATGCAAGTCTTTGGTTACCGATAATTGTAACCAATGAGCAATTGCATTATTATGATATTCCCCAAACAAAACAATGTCTTTGTCTTTCAATTGACGAATCATTTTGGCATAAGAAACTTTTCTGCCTTTTGCATCAAATAAAGTATAAGGACTTTTTTGTTGCGCATTTAACAATGAAGAAAATGCAACAAACAAACAGACAAATAATAACTTTTTCATGATGGGGGTGTTTAATTTCAAATATACCATTTATCTAGCCAAACAAAGTTCCCTGAACTGCTTTCAAAATGGGCTTAGGCGTTTGCAATAATTCCAATTGGTATCTGTTTGTTGGAGCAATCTCAATCAATGGGCTAGGTTCATATCTAGATGC
>JBKBWE010000335.1:0-2749 GCA_046289145.1 Sediminibacterium sp. | reverse complement strand
CATCATCCATTGGTCATTATAAATTTTACCTACATACCTACTACCATGGTCATGAAAAATACATACAACTACTGCGTCATTTGGTAGTTTATCTTTTAGTTGTATTAATCCTTGTAAGCAAGAGCCAGCACTGTATCCACAAAATAAGCCTTCCTCTTTGGCAATTCTTCTTGCCATTACCGCTCCATCTTTATCGGTCACTTGTTCAAAATGATCGATTACACTCATATCGTAGTTCTCTGGTAGAAAATCTTCCCCAAATCCTTCACTGATATATGGGTGAACAAATTTCATGTCTAATTCACCCGTCTTATAGTAATTGGTCAACAATGAACCGTAAACATCAATTGCCCAAATTTGAATATTTGGATTTTTTTCTTTTAAATACATAGCAGTTCCAGTAATGGTTCCACCTGTTCCTGCTGTACAAACTAAGTGCGTGATTTTCCCTTCTGTCTGTTCCCATATTTCAGGCCCTGTACTTTCATAATGCGCTTGACGATTGGCTAAATTATCGTACTGATTCATGTACATTGAGTTTGGAATTTCTTTCCCCAAACGTTTTGCTACACTATAATAACTTCTTGGATCTTCAGGCAAAACATTGGTAGGACAAACAATTACTTCTGCACCCACTGCTTTCAAAATATCTGCTTTCTCTTTTGATTGTTTATCTGTAGTTACAAAAATGCATTTATATCCTTTTACACAAGCAGCTAAAGCCAATCCCATTCCAGTATTACCGCTGGTTCCTTCAATAATGGTTCCTCCTGGCTTTAGTTTGCCCTCTTGTTCTGCTACTTCAACCATTTTCAAGGCCATTCTATCCTTTATGGAATTACCTGGATTAAAGTAATCCACTTTAGCAAGTATTGTCCCTGGAATACCTTTGGATACTTTGTTTAATTGTATAATTGGAGTGTTCCCAATTGTTTCTAATACATTTTTCTTCCACATAAAAACGAACGCTTGTTTGTACAAAGGTATTGTTTTGACCTAATAGTTTAGTGTCAACAGAAAATAAGTGAGGATGCTTAGGTGTAATAGTTGAATAAAAATCCATTATTTCTTTCATGGTTGCAGGGTATGTTGTAGGAATAACCGTTTTTCCTATCCCTGCAATTTTTTTACCGTAATCTACATAGCCTAATAAAATAGGAACTTTAGCGCCGGTTGCAACGTGATAAAATCCTGTTTTCCATTCTGTGCGTTTGCTTCTTGTTCCTTCAGGAGTGATAACAATTATTAAGTCTTGATGATCATTGTATAATTGGATCATAGCTTCAACAAAACTTGGTCTATTCCCATCTTTTCTTGCTGTTCTATCAATAGCAATTCCGCCCAATGGCTTCATAATTAAACTAAATGGGAATCGCATCCATTCTTTTTTTACGGTGAAGCGTATTTTTAATCCGTATACGCCGAAAGCCAGTATCATGTACCAGAAATCCCAATTGCTGGTATGCGGAGCAGCAATAACAATGCATTTATGTATATCTTTGGGTAAATTGGTATCTAATTTCCATCCGCTCAATTTTAATAGAAAAAAGCAAATCTTGCGGTACATGATTTATGAATTAAATAGGAATGAAATTGGCCATTAAGCAGATTGAAATGAATCGGCCATTTTAGTGCAAATATTGCTAGAAATCATTTTTTCTGCCAATAAAATCATATTTGAAAATGCTTTAGCAGAACTAATACCATGTCCTATTATTACAGGCTTTGCTACTCCTAATACTGGAGTGCCTCCATAATTTTCGTAATGAAACCGGCTTAAATATTCATCATTGGCCAGTCCTCTTTCTTTAGCTAAATCATAAAATGATTCAGCCATTTTTAGTACAATATTACCAGTGAATCCATCGCAAACCATTACATTGGCTTTATCATTGAAGAAGTCTCTTCCTTCAATATTTCCGATGAAATTAATTTGTTTGTTTTCTTTTAAAAGAGGATAGGTGGCTTGTGCCATAATATTCCCTTTTCCTTCTTCTTCACCCACGTTTACTAAACCTACAGATGGATGACTAATTCCAAGAATATGCTCTGCATACAAACTGCCTAAAATGGCAAATTGATTCAATAATTCAGGTTTGCAATCAGCATTCAAGCCTACATCTAATAAAACGCCTGTTGATCCATTAACTTTTGGAATTACGGTTGCTATAGTAGGCCTGCTAACCCCTTCAATTGCTTTAATGCTAAACATGGCGCCTACTAACATTGCACCTGTATTGCCTGCACTTATGAAAGCGTCTATTTTTCCTTTTGCAAGTAAGTGAAATCCGATGGCAATAGAAGATTGTTGTTTTTCTTTTAATGCTTTGGTAGGATGCTCATGGTATCCAATCGTTTCAGGAGCATGTACAAAATGCAAATTAGGTGATGAAACTTTATACTCCTGAATTAAAGGTTGTACAAAAGATTCATCACCTATGCAATATAAATTTACTGCTATATTTTTATTAGACAGGTACAGAAGTATTCCTTTCACCGCTTCTAACGGTGCAAAATCTCCTCCCATCATGTCTATTCCTATATTCATTGCAGCAAGCTAAGGGTATAACTGATCTGTAAAGGTTACGCTTTCAACGGTGCTTTCTCAGCAACTAACTTTCCTTTATAGAACAATTTACCTTCGCTAACATGTGCACGATGGCGTACATGTATTTCTCCTGTAGTGGAGTCTTTGCTCAAAGTAACTTCTTGTGCTACATAGTGCGTTCTTCTTTTAGCACTTCTCTGC
>JBKBWE010000042.1:2779-13967 GCA_046289145.1 Sediminibacterium sp. | reverse complement strand
CATTTGATAACTTAAACCAAGTAAGAGAAATTTCGGATGCATGGATAGTGGATTACAATAACCATCGACCACATGATGCGCTTGGAGGATTACCGCCAAGGGTATATCGAGAAAAACAAAATCAGTCTAATGGGCTGATTGTAGCGGAGGCGAAGCCGAAGCGAAAAGAAGCCCATTAGCATTAAAAGAAAAAAAATTATACATTTAATGCGTACTCAAAATGGGGAGCCTTCACACTAATGTTTTTTCAATTGTCATTTTATACTACTGCACCGCCCCCTGACTCCCAGACATAAAGTTGTAGGGTCAGTAAATCACTAACTAACAGTAACATTTGGGGGAGGAATAAATTGGGATTAGAAAGTTATAAATAAATCATCATATGATGAAATAATTATGTGTCTTTTTGATGAAAGGATATTTGCAAGGAAGAGCAGGACTGTCGGCTTCACTGCTTTGCGCCGCAGGATTCGCTGCGCTGAACTTCGTTCAGCTTGCAGTTCCTAAGAGGGGGGCGTACCCAAAGACCCTGCAACGCCTGCAGCGTTGCTCGGGGTTTTCCATTTTCGCGCTTACAAAAGCAAGCTTTTGACGCCCTCAAATAGAAAACCCCGGTACTGCGTACCAGGGTCTTTGTGCCCAGAACAGGAATCGAACCTGCACTACCTTGCGATAACCAGATTTTGAGTCTAGCGCGTCTACCAATTCCGCCATCTGGGCTTTAATTGGAGTGCAATATTAGCCTATGCACTCATAATTTCCAAAATATTCTATTGCAGGCCGGCAATAATGCGATCGATGTACTTCTTTTTAAAGTAATAGTCTTTTACTTGCAGCAACTCTTTTTCGGTAGTAACACTCTCTGTATAATTCGCCATAACTGGCTCAATAGCTTCATATATTTCGTTTTGTAGGTTATGGGCAGTGGTTAGGAGGGCTGCTACGGCTGCGGTGTCGGTTTTGTCTAGTTCCATCACTTGCTCGTTTAAGTCCATCACTTCCATTAAGAAATCGGGGGGTAATTGGTATTTCTCTTCTTCTTGTATCAATCCCTTTAATCCCAATATATATTTAATCAATTGGTCTTTGTTCTGCAAGGTTTTGTAGGCTTCATTGATCGTTGCTGATTGCTCTAGCGCTGTATTTTGTTCCTCTGTTGTACCTCCGCCAAAAAAGTCGGGGTGATTGGCCCTGCTAAGTTCGTAAAATTTTTTCTTTACGGCTGAGGTGTCAATGTTGAAACTGGGTTCGATCCCGAATAATTCAAAATAATTCATGGCACAAAATTACGCCCTTACATCTCATTAAGGTTTCGAGAAATGATAAATATCATTGGTAGGTGAGTAGGCAATCAGTTAAATTCGTGCAAAATTCTTCGATGCTTGTTATTGGTCTTATTAGAGAGGGTAAAATTCCGGCGGATAATCGCGTGGCGTTAACGCCGGCGCAGTGTAAATTCCTTACTAAGAATGTAGAGAATGTGGTGGTGAAAGTGGAGTCGGCGCCGGATCGTTGTTATTCCGATGAAGAGTATGCGCGTGCAGGGGTTGAAATCACGAATGACCTTTCTGATTGCAATTTGTTGCTCGGTATTAAGGAAGTGCCCGTGTGTCAGCTTATTCCGAACAAGCGGTACATGTTTTTTTCGCATACCAAAAAAATGCAGCCTTATAATCGTGCACTCATGCAGGCCATGGTGCAAAAGAATATTACCCTCATCGATTATGAATGCCTGGAACACAAAGATGGGCAACGCATCATTGGTTTTGGTTTTTTTGCCGGCATTGTGGGGGCGCATAATGGTATCATGGCGTATGGCAATCGTACAGGTGCATTTAAATTAGAAAGGGTGCACAAGATCAAAGACTATCGTGCCCTGATCCATACTTATTTTGGGTTGAAATTGCCGCCCATTAAAATTGCAGTAACGGGGAGTGGGAGAGTGGCCCATGGTATTTTAGAAATCATGAACCTCTTGGATGTGCAAGAAGTGGAGCCCGAAGAATACTTAAGCAAAGATTTTGATTATCCGGTATATGTGCATTTAAAGGGGAATAACCTTTATCAGCATAGCACTAATAAAACCTACCATCGCGATCATTTTCACGAGCATCCTGAAGAATATACATGTTTGTTCGAGCAATATTGCGCGCATACCGATATTCTCATGAATGGGATTTATTGGGGTACCAATGTGCCTCGGTTGTTTTCGATGGATTCCTTGAAGCATCCCGATTTCAAGATTCAAACCATTGCCGATATTACCGATGACAAACATGGTTCTATTCCTTGTAACCTGGGTGATGCCACTATTCAAGATCCTGTGTATGGGGTGAACAAATTATCTGGTCAAAAAACCGATCCTTATTTGCCCAATTCTGTAGACATCATGGCCGTGGGTAACCTACCCAATGAATTGCCGCGTGATGCCAGTCGTTATTTTGGGGAACAGCTCATCAAATATATTTTGGATGATGTACGCAAAGGCGGGTCGGCCATCATTGAGCGTGCCACTATTTTGAATGAGGGCAAACTCACCGAACATTTCGAGTATTTAAAAGACTACGCGAGTCTCGATTAGTTAAACAATAACTATTTCAGCAAAGCCTTGATATCATTCAGTTTCATCAATGCTTCTACAGGAGTTAATTGATTAATATCAATGGCATTCAGTTTAGCGCGTATGCTTTCGAAGGTTTCGGTATGCGCATCAAATATGCTCAACTGTACTTTGGGTACAGATGCATTTTGCACAGCTTCACTTACGATATTGTTGTTTGTTTCCTCTCGCACATGCTCTTTCTCTAACTGCTCCATAATGGCTGTTGCCCTATTGATTAATGCAGTAGGCATGCCCGCCATTTTTGCTACCT
Source organism: Sediminibacterium sp. (assembly GCA_046289145.1). Lineage (GTDB taxonomy): Bacteria > Bacteroidota > Bacteroidia > Chitinophagales > Chitinophagaceae > Sediminibacterium. The sequence continues at coordinate 11,094 of JBKBWE010000042.1, read as the reverse complement.
GTATACCAAAGCTATGCGTGCTGCCACCGGTGGCCATTTTGCGCAAGAAAATAATTTTATTGTTCAGCTCTTTGTGCGTGATATGGTAGTTTTTTACGCGGGGTAAATGTTCTTCCAATTCATTCAATTCATGGTAATGCGTAGCAAACAATGTCTTCGGCGCAAAGGGGCTATTGTGTATATATTCCACCATGCTCCATGCTATGGAAATACCATCATAAGTGGCTGTTCCTCTTCCAATTTCATCCAATAAAATCAAGGATCGCTCGCTCATATTGTTGATGATGCTGGCCGTTTCATTCATTTCTACCATGAACGTAGATTCTCCTCCACTTAAATTATCGGATGCGCCTACACGGGTAAATATTTTATCGGTTAGGGGGATCATAGCTGCCGCAGCAGGCACAAAAGATCCCATATGAGCCATCAAAGTAATGATGGCGGTCTGGCGCAGTAGCGCACTCTTACCACTCATATTGGGCCCCGTTAAAATAATGATTTGCTGATCGTTTTTATTGAGTTCAATATCGTTCGATACATATTGCTCATCCAATCCCAGCTTGCGTTCTATCACAGGGTGGCGGCCTTCCTTTATCTGCAATTCCAATCCCTCATGTATCACTGGCTTTCTGTATTGGTATTGCAAAGCATTTGCTGCAAAACAAATAATACAATCCAGTGTGGCCAGTATATTTCCGTTTACTTGAATAGGCGCAATAAAATTTTGTAAATCGGTAATGAGTTGATTGTACAAGTCTTGTTCAATCGCTAAAATCTTGTCTTCGGCCCCAATGATTTTTTCCTCGTATTCTTTTAATTCTGGGGTGATATATCGCTCTGCATTGGTCAAGGTTTGTTTGCGTATCCAATCGGCAGGCACTTTGTTTTTATGCGAATTGGTTACTTCTAAATAATAACCAAACACATTGTTGAAACTAATTTTGAGCGAATTGATTCCGGTTCTTTCTGCTTCTCTTTCTTGTATGTTTACCAAGAATTCTTTTCCTCCGTTGGCAATATTTCTTAACTGATCCAATTCTTCGTTTACGCCCGCTGCTATTACCCCTCCTTTATTAATGAGTACGGCGGGGTTTTCTTGTATCTCTTTGTTGATGCGGGTTTGCATGGCTTCGCAAGCATCCAACTGATTCGATAATTTGCCCAGCCATTGGTTGGCGCTATGCTGCAATAGGGCTTTTACAATAGCCGTCTGCTCTAATCCCCTGGCCAATTGTACTACTTCTCTTGGCCCAATTTTTCTCAACGCAATCTTGCTCACCAATCGTTCAATGTCGCCACATGCTTTGATGGCTGAGGCTAATTGTTGCCTAAGTTCGGTTTGTACAATGCTGAATTCAACGGCTGCTAGGCGTTCTTCAATTTGTTGTTTGTTCTTTAGTGGAAATACCAACCACCTTTTCAATAGCCTTGCGCCCATGGCACTTACGGTATTGTCAATCACTTGCAATAAAGATGTATGGCCTTCCGACTGCGTGGGCAGCAATTCTAAATTGCGAATCGTGAATCTGTCCATCCACAAAAACTGGTCGCGTTCTATGCGTTGTATCTGCGTAATATGTTGCAGGTTCGGATGCTCGGTATCTTTTAAATAATGCAAGATGGCACTGGCCGCTATAATGGCTGCGGGCATTGCATCAATTCCAAATCCCTTTAGGGAATGGGTATTGAATTGCTTCACTAAATTTTCTCTAGCAAATCCTTCTTCAAATATCCATCGCTCCATGGTATAGGTATAAAACCTGGTTCCATATTGCTCTTTAAATTTCTTGAGGTAGCTGCGTTCAAATATGACTTCTGCAGGTTGCATGCTCTGCAACAATTTGTCGATGTATTCTTCATTGCCTTCTGCGGCAAAAAATTCTCCGGTAGAAATATCTAATAAAGCAATGCCTGTATTTTCTTCGGTATAATGTACGGCTGCTAAAAAATTATTGCTCTTGTTTTCCAGCATTTTATCACTGGTGGCAATGCCCGGCGTTACCATTTCCGTAACACCTCTTTTTACAATCCCCTTCACCATTTTAGGGTCTTCTAATTGGTCGCAGATGGCTACTCGATGGCCTGCTTTTACCAATTTGTGTAAATAGGTTTCTAAAGAATGATGCGGGAATCCTGCGAGCTCGCTTGAAGCCGCTGCTCCATTGTTTCTTTTGGTAAGGGTAATGCCCAATACGCGAGAAGCTATAATCGCGTCTTCTCCAAATGTTTCATAGAAATCACCTACTCTAAATAACAAAACAGCATCGGGGTATTTTTGCTTAATAGCCCGATGCTGTTGCATCAAAGGAGTATCGTTACCAGATTTTGCCATGGCAACAAATATAATGATACCCGTAGTATATTTTTTGCCCTATCTTCTCACAGCTGGTCTTGCTGCAGGTAATGGTTTTCTTGGAAGCTTTGCATCACGCTGTGCAGTGTGGTATACAAAACTCGCCACGATGGTTGCCATTTGTTTTAAATCGTCTGCTATTAAATGATCGTACACATCCATATTGCTGTGGTGGGTGCGGGTATCATATTCAATGGGATCTTGAATAAATTGAAACCCTGGTAATCCCACCCCATCAAATGATTGGTGATCGGTTCCACCGGTATTGTTTATGGTTACCGCGTGTGCACCTAAATCTTTGAATGGCATTAACCATGCTTTGAAAATATTTCTGCATGCTTCGTTGCCTTGTAAATAAATACCCCTGATTTTTCCAGTACCATTATCGATGTTGAAATAACCAGATAGTTTTTCGTGCTCAGGCAATAATTTCATATCTGCTGGATCGGCAAAAGTCTTTTTAACATAGCCCCTAGATCCCCATAGGCCTTGTTCTTCTGCGCTCCATAATCCAATACGGATGGTGCGCTTAGTAGAAATATTCAAGGCTTTTAAAATGCGCATTACTTCCATCATCACTGCTGAACCTGATGCATTATCGGTTGCACCGGTTCCTGCCTGCCATGAATCTAAGTGTGCACCTATCATTACGATTTCATTTTTCAATACAGGGTCTGTTCCTGGTATTTCTCCAATCACATTATAGCCTTGTAAATCTTTGGTGTGAAACTTGGTTTTTACATCCACGTCTAATTTTACAGGGGTGCCTGTTTTAGCAATACGTAAAATACTGTTGAAGTCTTCTATACCTAGGGCAATGTCTAAAAAGTTTTCTGGGTCGGTTCCTTTGTATGCACCACCACCTTGCGCAAACACAGTGCCATCATGGCTTCTAGGGCCTCCGCTACTCAATAAGGCAACAGCGCCTTCTGCCTTGGCCATTTCTTTTAAGATGGCCATCATACGTGCTGCTCCGCCTGGACCACGTTGTTGTTGCATGGCTTGCATTTGTCTTCTTTGTGCTGCTGTATCTACTGGTCTTGGAGGAGCCATGGTGGCGGCTTCCATTTTAGCCAATTCTTCATCGGTATATCTTACGGCATCTGCTTTAAATGAATGCTTATAAGTAACCAATTGATCCATCATGATTACTTTGCCTTTTAATTGGCCACTGTATTTCATCAAATCTGCACTGTCTTTAGCGCTGATCACCAATACTTCTGCTGATTGCAATTTTTTGTTGCCTGCTGTCCAAGTTTTTGGATAAATCATGATGGGTCTATAATAAGGCGCTGTCATGGCCATGTAAGATTTTTCTAATTCCCAACCTTTTCCAAATTCACCCCATGCATCTAATTCCGCTTTTTCTACTCCGAAAGATTTTAGGGTATTGATGGCATAATTGGCAGCTCTACTGTAGCCTGGTGAATTGGCCAATCTTGGGCCACTCATATCGGTCAGGTTAAAAACAATATCCATTACTTTGGAATTTTCTAATCCCTCTTTGCGGATTCGATTGATTACGGCCTGGTCTACGGGCTCTGTTTGAGCCATGGCCATAATGGGGCTGGCCAAGGCTAATAGCAAGGAATGCTTAACAAATTGTCTCATGTATGTTTGTTTAAGTTGAGAATGTTAATGTAGTTTTTTTCTAGAACAAACCCGCAAAGATTATTTGAATGGATGGGTTTACCTTTGCCGCATGCGCAAATGGTCTATGCAAGAATTGGGGAGAAAATCGGTGGCCGATTTTAAGGAAGCCCCTAAAACCCCGTTGGTAGTGGTATTAGACAATATCCGAAGCATGCACAATGTGGGTTCGGTATTTAGAACGGCCGATTCTTTTCTAGTAGAAAAAATGTACTTATGTGGGTATACGCCGCAACCTCCTCATAGAGATATCAATAAGACTGCGTTGGGTGCAACGGAAACCGTCGCTTGGGAATACGCCGCTACCACAGTGGAAGCGGTGCAAACACTTCAAGCGCAGGGCTACAAAGTATATGCAATAGAACAAGCAGAGGGGGCTATTTATTTAGACCAGTTTGATCCAACTGCATTAACCCATGCTGCAAATTCGTCTCCATCAAGTGCTCCCAAATTAGCCATTGTTATGGGCAATGAAGTGGAAGGAGTGGCCGATGAAGTCTTGGATATTTGCGATGGTTGTATCGAAATTCCGCAACTGGGTTCTAAACATTCCTTAAACATTTCGGTGGCTGCTGGCATTATTATATGGGCTATTACAGAACGCACTGTTTTAAAATAATTTAATTTGACTACTGTTAAAAAATACCTGAGTCTCGTAAAATTTTCACATACCATTTTCGCCATGCCCTTTGCTTTCATTGGGTTCTTTTTGGCCATACCCTATGCCAGTGTTTCTGGTAATAACTTATTAGAAGTGCAGGGCACGATGGCTGGTTTATTGAATCCGGTGCTATTGCAGAAAGGCTTGTTGGTATTGGTTTGTATGGTTACGGCTCGTAATGCGGCCATGGCTTTTAATCGGTATTTAGATCGTCATTTTGATGCGCTCAATCCGCGCACGGCTATTCGTGAAATTCCTGCGGGCATTTTATCGGCGGAGTCGGCTTTGCGTTTTGTGATTGGCAATAGTATTGTTTTTGTAATTGCTACTTGTTTCATTAATCCACTTTGTTTTTATCTCTCTTTTGTGGCGTTATTTGTCGTGTTGTTTTACAGCTATACCAAGCGTTTCACGGCTTTATGTCATTTGGTGTTAGGGGTAGGATTATCACTGGCTCCCATCGGGGCTTACTTAGCTGTTACAGGCAGTTTTGCTTTGTTGCCTTTGTTGTTTTCTTTTGCCGTAATTTTTTGGGTAAGTGGTTTTGATATTATTTATGCTTTGCAAGATGTAGAATTTGATCAGTCGCATCAATTGAATTCTATTCCTGCGGCATTAGGTAAAGAGCGGGCGTTGTGGGTGGCTCGTTTACTGCATGTTTGCAGTGCTGCCTGTGTAACCATTGCGGGTGTCTATGGTGGTTTTCATTGGTTGTATTTTGTGGGTTATGGGGTGTTTGTGGGCATGCTCATTAATCAACATCGCTTGGTAAAACCAAATGATTTGAGTAAAGTGAACCTGGCTTTCATGACGAGTAACGGCATTGCTTCTGTGGTATTTGCTATTTTTGTGATAGCGGCTTTATTTATTCAGTACGGCTGGTGAGTGCGGCGGGTATAATCCCCCCAAGAACTAAAAATTATGGCTAGAATTATTTGCATTGATTACGGTGGTAAACGCACAGGCTTGGCAGTAACCGATCCTATGCAAATTATTGCTACTGCATTAACCACTATTCCTTCTAAAGAGCTGATTCCTTTTTTGAAAAATTATATGGTTACTGAACCAGTTGAATTAATCTTAATAGGAGAGCCCCTTAATTTAGATGATAGCCCTACGCATGGTACCCCCTTGGTGAAGAAAGCCATTCAAGATTTAACAAAAGCTTTTCCCACTATTCCTATTCAAACGGTGGATGAACGTTACAGCTCTAAACTGGCGGTACGAGCCATGGTAGATATGGGCATGAAGAAAAAAGACCGCCGCGAAAAAGGGAATATTGACCAGATTGCGGCTACCATGTTATTGCAAGAGTTCTTGCAAAACCGTTAACTGGCTTTGCTGGTTCGCTGTTTCGGGGTACTTTTGCCCCCATTATAATTAAAATAGCATGATTCTTCCTATTGTAGCGTATGGTGCACCTGTGTTAAGAAAGATAGCACAACCCATTACCAATGAATATCCTGGCCTTACTAAACTCATTGAAGATATGTGGGAAACCATGTATTCTAGCAATGGAGTAGGTTTGGCTGCTCCGCAGATTAACCGTGATATTCGGTTGTTTGTGGTAGACTCTGAGCAAATTTTTGAAAACTTAGAAGAAGATGAGCAGGGCAAATACAATGATGCACCAGGTATTAAGAAAGTATTCATTAATGCACAGATTGAAGCGATTCATGGCGAAGAATGGGCCTACAATGAAGGTTGCTTAAGCATTCCTAAAATTCGTGAAGATATCATGCGTGGCGAAGCGGTTACCATGACTTATTACGACGAAAATTTTAAGCAGTTCCGTTCTACTTTTTCTGGTATTACTGCTCGTGTTATTTTGCACGAATACGATCATATTGAAGGAAAATTATTCATTGATTATTTAAAACCTTTGCGCAAGAAAATGTTGCAGGGCAAACTCAACGATATCAGCAAGGGCAAAATCAAAGTAGATTATAAAATGAGTTTTGCCAAATGAGGCGTTCACTGATTTTTGGGGCAATTTTGTGCTGTTGCTTTTTGCAATTGTCTTCTCAGTTATTGGCGCAAGACAGTACCTTAATCATCGATGAAAAACGATTCACTTTATCGGAAGTAGTGGTTAGAAATAACCTAGATTATAAAATGCTCTTAGAGCAAATTAAAGAAGACACTACTTTTTACAAAGCCTTCAAGAACTTGCGCATACTGGGTTTCAGCTCGTACAACGATATTCAAATGAAAGACAAGAAGGGTGCTGTGGTAGCTTCTTTGTCTAGTAAAACGCGGCAAAATAGAGCCAATGGTTGCAGAACCATGGATGTATTAGAAGAAACGGTGACGGGCGATTTTTATGATCGTAAAGGAGATTATAATTATATGACTCCTGAATTGTATGCGAGTTTGTTTTTTACCAAGGGAACCATTTGTGGGGAAACCAATATTGTTGCAGGTAAGAAGCGTTCTGTGGCGGGTAAAAAAGGAATGGAGAAGCACAAAGAACAATTGAAAATGTTGTTCTTTAATCCTGGTAAAAAAATAGGGGGTATTCCTTTTATAGGAGACAAGCTAGACCTCTATGATGAAACCGCCCATAAATACTACGATTATCGCTTAGATATTGAAGAATACAAGGGTGAACTCTGTTATGTATTTTCTATTATGCCCAAGGCCGATTTAGGGTTTATCAAGAATGATCGCATTGTGGTAGACCAAATGGTTACTTGGTTTAACATGAAAACCATGTCGGTACTGGCTCGCAATTATGCGTTAAGTTATAAAGCAGGTGTGTACGATTTTGATGTTAGCATGGAAGTAGAAATGACCAATTTGGGGAATAATTTAATCGTCCCTAAAACACTTCGCTACAAAGGCAATTGGGACGTCATCTTCAAGAAGCGCGAGCGGGCAATATTCACTGCCACGCTATTTGATTTCAAAAACAAATAAGCACCCCGAAGGGTGCTCATTGTAAGGCAAGGATTAAATTTGTTGAAAGTCTTATAAACCCAACTTTCTGCCTTGTAGGGTACGGGTTTTCTTGTCACTTTTAGTAACATCGGTTAATTTAACCACCAACTTTACATCTGCTACACTACCATTGGTTACAGCGGCAGCTGCTCTGTAAATATTTTTATCATAAGGAATTTCTACGGTTCCATTATCCCAATTGTTTCCGGCTACCACAAATTTGTCTTCGCCTTCGGCTGGTACAAAGTAAAAGGAGTTGCCGTTTTCAAAACTTACTCTTAGGCCATTTAAATCGGCTGATTCAACAATGCCTGGCGTATATGCGGGAATAATGATTTCATTGATCAATTTGCCATTGATAAAGCGAACGCTTCCAGAAGCCACTTCTGCTTTGGCACTGTCAAGTGCCCTGGTCAAAATCAATTTTTGGTCAATATAGAATTGTACTCTTTTAACGTCTACATTATAAGCCATCAGCTTCATCTGTAATTCACGTGAAAAAGCTACATATTGACTTTTGTCGATTGAAGAGGCATTGCTTGGCGGAGCATATGAATTGTTAGCAGCAGGATTGTTTTGAGGGGTACTGCTTTTCAAGTAGCCCTTAGAGCTACTGCTGCTTTTGCCGCCTGAGCAGCTGGTAAGTAAACTTACCCAGATTAAAACAATGCCTGTTAATAAACGAGACATATCTTTTTTTTTAGTTTTTAT
>JBKBWE010000042.1:0-2769 GCA_046289145.1 Sediminibacterium sp. | reverse complement strand
TAAAATGGCAACTATGTACGTTTAATAAACAATCTTGTTTGGGGGATGGGTACGAATGCTTTAAACCATACAAACCACAAGTTCTGTCTTTTTTTGATTAAAAGAGCTGCCTAATTATTTGCATAAATCTCCAATTTCGATTTTTAACCTTCTATTTTAATTTTAGTTAACATATCATAATTAAATGTTAATCAGTAGTTTATATTAAGCTATTTTTAATTTTATTGGAAGCCTTTTGCTGCTTTTTTCTTTGAAAGGAGTTTCCTAAAAATCACCACCAGTTGGTAGGCGTTAAGACCTTGATTTATACCGTTTCCGTCAAAAAACATCATAATTCCGTAATAGCCGAATCGGGTTTAAGAGAGAGGCTTTTTATTTTAGGAGGATTCAATCCACCTAAAAAATACAGTCATGCGAATTATTGATCGGTTATACCAGTACTTGCATTTTCATGCAATAAGTGCCTATGCATTTGAACGAAGTTGCGATTTGAGTAACGGTTACCTGGGCAAGCAATACAGAGGAAAGGGTACCATGGGCTCTGAAGTATTGTTGAAAATTCAAGAATGTTTTCCCGATCTCAATATTCATTGGTTGTTAACGGGAAAGGGTAGAATGATTCGGCATGCATTGCCCCCCGAAGAAGAACCTGTGGTTGAAATGGTGCAGGTATTGCAAGAGCAAATTGTTTTGTTGCAAAAATCCTTGGCCGATAAAAATGAATTGATTGATTTGCTAAAAAAAAAGCGCCCCTTAAAAAGGAGCGCTTTGGCTATTTAGTTTATTGAAACCCTTCGTCGTTTAATTGCTTAAGCGTTCTCTTCTGCATAAGATGAAACGGGTTCGCAAGTGCAAATCAAGTTTCTGTCTCCATGTGTATTATTTACTCTTGCTACACTTGGCCAGAATTTATTCAATGTAACATAGTACAATGGAAATGCAGCTTCTTGTCTGCTATAAGGAAGTGTCCATTCGTCTGCACATACTACTGCTTGTGTATGTGGTGCATTTTTTAATGGGTTATTCGTCTTATCGGCTTTGCCTGATTCTATGTCTTTGATTTCACCATGTATTGCAATTAAGGCGTCGCAGAAGCGATCTAATTCTGCCTTGTCTTCGCTTTCTGTTGGTTCTATCATAATGGTTCCTGCAACTGGGAAACTCATGGTAGGCGCGTGGAAACCATAATCAATCAAACGCTTTGCAATATCTTCCGCTTCTACTCCTGCAGTTTGTTTGAATGGTCTTAGGTCTACAATGAATTCATGCGCACAAGTACCATTTTCTCCAGTATACAAAATAGGATAGTAGTTAGCTAATCTTGCTTTCATATAGTTGGCATTTAGGATGGCATATTCTGTGCTCATTCTAATTCCGTCTGCTCCTAACATTTTGATATAGGCGTAGCTGATTAATAAAATGCTCGCAGATCCAAATGGTGCAGCACTTACTTCTAATCCTGTTTTATCGTAGCCTAATAAATGGCCTGGTAAAAACGGTGCCAATTTATCGTTTACACAAATAGGTCCCATTCCAGGGCCGCCGCCACCGTGTGGTATGGCAAATGTTTTGTGCAAATTCAAATGACAAACATCGGCGCCAATCATTCCTGGGCTGGTTAATCCAACCTGTGCATTCATATTGGCCCCATCCATGTATACCAATCCACCATTCTCATGTATTAATGCACAAATTTCTTTAATGGTTTCTTCGAATACACCATGGGTAGATGGGTAAGTAACCATTAAGCCTCCTAATGTGTCTTTGTATTGTTCTGCTTTTGCTTTTAAATCGGCTACATCAATATTACCTGCTTCGTCACATTTTACCACTACCACTTTAAAGCCCGCCATTACTGCACTTGCAGGGTTGGTACCATGTGCACTAATTGGAATCAATACAATATTTCTAAATGTTTCGTTTCTGCTCTTGTGGTATTCTCTAATGGTTAATAATCCTGCATATTCACCTTGTGCACCACTATTGGGTTGTAAGCTACATGCGGTAAAACCGGTAACTGCACAGAGGTATTGATTTAGTTCTTTTAAAATTTGTTGATAGCCTTCTGTTTGGTTGATAGGTACGAAGGGATGTAAGCCTCCGAATTCTGGCCAGCTTACTGGAATCATTTCGGTTGCTGCATTTAATTTCATCGTACAGCTACCTAAACTAATCATGCTGGTATTTAAAGAAAGGTCTTTGTTCTCTAATGATTTAATATAGCGCATCATTTGGCTTTCGCTATGGTGCGTATTAAATACTGGATGTGTTAAATAAGGGCTTGTTCTACTTAATGTGGTTGGCAATGCTGACGCAGTATCGTTGATTGCTAGTGCAGCGGATTGCTTGCCGGTTACTTGCTCAAATACTTTTACTACTGCTTGTACATCGGCAATAGTAGTGGTTTCATCGATGGCAATGCCAATGGTTCCATCATTGAAATAACGGAAATTGATACCTGCATTTTCTGCAGCTGTTTTTAATTGGCTGGCATCTACACCACTTACATGCAATGTGTCAAAAAATGTTTCATTGTGTTGTTGAACACCTAAGCTGCTTAATGCTATTGCAGTGGCGTTTGCTAATGCATGCACTCTTAATGCAATATTTTTTAATCCAACTGGTCCATGGTATACTGCATACATAGCAGCCATATTGGCCAACAATGCTTGTGCTGTACAAATATTGGATGTAGCTTTTTCGCGTTTGATATGTTGCTCTCTAGTTTGCAATGCCATTCTTAATGCACGGTTTCCTTGTGCATCAATA
>JBKBWE010000041.1:0-14021 GCA_046289145.1 Sediminibacterium sp. | reverse complement strand
TGAAGGAAACCTTTAAGGAAATCATGCACAATATGGGTGCAATCATTACTTGGGGTGCAGACGATGATGCTACTAATAATTATGGTTTATCTAATCCTGGAAATATCATTCATGAAGCAGGTACGGTAAGAATGGGTAACGACAAAAAAACTTCTGCATTAAATAAGTTTAGTCAGGCACACGATTGTAAAACTTTGTTTTGTGTAGATGGATCACAGTTTGTTTCTCAGGCAGATAAAAATATTACTTGGACTATTTTGGCATTAAGTATGCGTGCAAGCGAATACATTATTGACGAAATGAAAAAACAAAACTTATAAGATGGACAGGAGAAAATCGATTAAGGCACTCATGATTGGCACTGTTGGTGCCGGTGTTTTGGTAGAAGCCTGCACCAGTGCCGATAAAAAAAATATTGCTGCTTCTGCTGATGCATCACTAGATGATCGCATGCAAGAAGAGAAAGCCTATTTGGCCAAAATGGAGAAGGAACCCAAATTCTTCAATGAGCATGAAATGGCTACCATTACGGTATTGGGAGATATTATCATGCCCAAAGACGAAGTAAGTGGAAGTGCCAGTGATGCCAAGGTTCCAGAATTTATAGAGTTCATTGTAAAAGATATGCCCTCACATCAAACCCCATTGCGTGGTGGATTGCGTTGGTTAGACTTACATTGTTATAAGCTCTATGAAAAAGCATTTGTAAACTTGAGTGCGGCACAACAAATTACTGTTGTAGACTCGATTGCTTATCCAGAAAAAGCAGCAAAGGAATTGGCACAAGGTGTTTCCTTTTTTAACCAAATGCGCGATTTAGTAACCACTGGTTTTTACACTACCGAAATAGGGGTAAAAGATTTAGGCTATGTAGGAAATGCCCCCAATCAATGGAATGGCGTGCCAGATGATGTATTGAAGCAATACAAATTAGCATACACCGAGAGAGAATTGAAAGAGTGTGTGAGTTTTGATTAACTCACACCACTTCCTGGATTAATATTGTCTTCTGGATTTATAAAATGCAATTTGCCATTGGCATCTTCGGCCATTAAGATCATGCCATTGCTTTCGATGCCGCGCATTTTACGAGGGGCTAAATTGCAGACAATCGTTACTTGTTTGCCTACGATATCTGCTGGTGCAAAATGCATCGCAATACCAGAAACAATGGTGCGAGTTTCAAAACCAAGGTCTACTTGTAATTTCAACAGCTTATCGGCTTTCTCTACTTTTTCTGCAGCCACAATGGTTCCTACTTTCAAATCTATTTTGGCAAAATCATCAAATACGATTTCGGGTTTAACTGAGCTGGCAACAGCAACCGACCCTTCAGCATTGGGTGATGCCAACATGGCGTCATTATTTTGATTATTCGAAAGGGTTGTTGTAACGATTGGTTCTTTATTCACAGCAGCAGCTTTTAATTTTTCAATTTGTTGGGTGATTTCTTCGTCCTCAATTTTTCTGAATAATAATTCAGGCGCGCGCAAACTGTATCCTACGCTTAACAATTTCATACTGCCCGCATTTTCCCAGTCTAATATTTTATCTACCACTTTTAATAGGTAACAAATTTTCTTTGCTGTAAAAGGTAAGAAGGGATTAGACAATATAGCTAGGTTAGCGGTCAACTGTAAACAGATATGCAAGCAGTTATTGATCAATTGTTGTGCTGCGGGGTTGCTCTCTAATTGCTTGGCTAAAATCCATGGCTCTTTTTTCTGCATATATTGATTGCCAATTCTTGCCAAATTAATCACTTCAAATTGAGCATCCCTGAATTTATAGTCCTCTAATAATTTTTCAACTTTTTGCTTGCTTTGTTGGATGGCTTCTATGGTTGCATGATCTAATTCATCTAACAATTCGTTGTGCAATGGTGGTACTTTACCATTACATAGTTTATGCATTAAAACCAATGCGCGGTTAATAAAGTTGCCGAATATGCTAACCAACTCGCTATTATTAGCATCTTGAAAACCCTTCCAAGTAAATTCACTGTCTTTGCTTTCGGGTGCAATAGCAGTTAAGTAATACCTTAAAGTATCCGCCAGTTGTGATCCCCCATTTTCTGGCTTGATGAAATCGTTGATATAATCTTCCATTTCAAGTTTCCAGTTTCTACTGGTACTCATTTTGTCTCCTTCCAAATTCATGAATTCATTGGCAGGAACATTGGTGGGTAATATATTTCCATGCAATTGCAACATCACTGGAAAAATGATGCAATGGAAAACAATATTGTCTTTACCTATAAAATGAATCAACTTAGTATCTTGGTCTTCCCAATAAGGTCTCCAATCTTTTCCGGTATTCAATGCCCATTGTTTGGTGGCACTGATATAACCAATAGGCGCATCAAACCATACATATAAGACTTTCCCTTTACCGCCTTCTACGTCACTAGGTAAAGCAACACCCCAATCTAAGTCGCGGGTAACCGCTCTGGGTTGTAAGCCTCCATCAATCCAACTCTTGCATTGTCCTACTACCGTAGAACGCCAATCATTGCCATGCTCTTCTATAATCCACTTGCGTAAAAAATCTTCGTGTCTGTCTAAAGGGAGGTACCAATGTTTGGTTAATTTTTTAATCGGGGTGTTCCCACTTAAAGTGCTCACAGGATTAATTAATTCATCTGGGCTTAAACTCTTTCCACAGCTTTCGCACTGGTCTCCATAGGCGGCTTGAAATCCACAATTGGGGCAGGTTCCTTTAATATAACGATCCGCTAAAAAACTTTGTGCTTGCTCATCATAATATTGTTCCGACTCTTTGGTAATTAAATCACCTTTATTATTTAATGCAGTAAAAAATTCACTGGCGGTTTCGTGGTGAATAGGAGAACTAGTTCTATGATAAATATCAAAAGAGATACCTAAATCATTAAAATTCTGCTCTATGATTGGGTGGTATTTATCAATGATGGCTTGCGCGGTGGTTCCTTCTTTAGTTGCCTGAATAGGAATAGCGGTACCATGTTCATCGCTCCCACACACAAATACAACATCTCTTTTTTGCGCTCTTAAATAACGCACATAGATGTCTGCAGGAAGGTAAGCTCCAGCCAAATGGCCTATATGTTTCAACCCATTGGCATAGGGTAGGGCTGCGGTAATCAAATATCTCTTTGGTTGCTTCATAATCGGTTGCTTCTTAGTCTAAACTGCTTGTTGCAGGCGGCAAAGGTACTAAAAGCAGATTTATTTGGAAATTCCGAGAAATGCTATAATTTTGATATCATATTAATATTAAAATGAAAATTATGGAAAAGACCATTAAAGCAGCGCAAGGGTTTTTGGTTTTGTTATTGGTTACCATTTTATTGGTGGTGGGTATTTATGCACTCACGCAAATAAAGGGTGCAGAAGCCGGCTTAAAATATGCCTTGATTTGGGGCTCCATTATCGATTTTATTGCCATCTTCTTTTTATTGTTGGGCCTGGTGGTTGTTCAGCCTAATACCAGTGTTGTGCTTACTTTTTTTGGTAAGTACGTAGGTACGGTAAAAGACAATGGACTATTTTTTGTAAACCCTTTGTACACCAAACAAAAAGTGTCGTTGCGTTTACAAAGCTTAGAAAGTACCAAGTTAAAAGTGAACGATAAATTGGGTAATCCCATTGAAATTGCAGCGGTTATACTATGGCAAATTGAAGACACGTATAAAGTATGTTTTGATGTGGTTAACTTTTCTAGTTATATGACCAATCAAAGTGAAGCTGCTTTACGTCATATGGCTTCCACTTGTCCTTACGATAGTATTGATGATGAACATGCATCAGTAACATTAAGAGATGGTGGAGAGAAAGTGATAGCGATGTTGGAGTCGGAATTAAATGAAAGAATGTTAAAAGCAGGTATCGTAATTAAAGAAGCCCGTATTAGTCACTTAGCGTATGCACCAGAAATTGCACAAGCCATGTTGCAACGCCAGCAAGCTACAGCCATTGTTTCTGCCCGAAGCAAAATTGTTGAAGGTGCAGTGGGTATGGTTGAAATGGCTTTGGATATGTTGTCTAAAAAGCAAGTAGTAGAGTTAGATGAAGAACGTAAAGCGGTTATGGTGAGTAATTTATTGGTAGTGCTTTGTGGAGATAGAGCTGTATCTCCTGTAGTGAATACAGGAACATTGCATCAATAAAAATGAATTGTTTTGAGTAAGAAATCCTTTGTTTTAAGAATAGATCAACAAACGTATGCCGCCCTAGAAAGATGGGCGGCAGACGAGTTTAGGAGTGTGAATGGTCAAATAGAGATGTTGATTGATCAATCTTTGCGCAATGCAGGTAGAAAAAAAGAAGCCAGTGCAATCAAACCTAAACCCAAGAAAAATACTTAAATGAAAAGACTGTCCTTTTTGCAAATGGCAGGAATGGGATTGATGTCCCTACCTTCATTAGCTGCAACGGCGAGTAATAAAAAAAGAAAAATAAAAGTACCTGCTTACTTGCAACCAGGAGATACCATTGGTATTACATGCCCCGCAGGTTTTTCATTATTAGAAACCATACAACCTTCTATTGATTTAATTCAAAGCTGGGGATATAAAATTAAATTAGGAAATACCATTGGTAAAATGGACCATACTTTTGGCGGAACAGACGCCGAACGTGCCCAAGACTTTCAACAAATGATGGATGACCCTACCATTAAAGCCATTCTTTGTGCAACAGGTGGTTATGGTGCTGTACGAATGGTAGACTTTTTGAATTTTAAAACATTCAAACAATCACCTAAATGGGTTATTGGCTTTAGTGATATTACCGTATTACATAGTCATTTGCACCAAGTAGTGCATGTAGCTAGTTTGCATTCAAAAATGTGTGGTAGTTTCCCCAAGGATTGGGCCACTGCGGATGAAATTCAACAGGCAACCATTTTATCTATTAAAGATGCTTTAGAAGGAAAAAAAATAAATTACCCATCCATTCCGGTTGAACATAATAAATTAGGTACAGCCAAAGGAATATTAGTTGGAGGCAATTTAAAAATTCTAGAAAACTTGAATGGGTCTGCTTCAATGATTAACACCGATGGGAAAATATTATTTGTAGAAGATGTGGGTGAACCTTTATACAATATTGATCGCATGTTTTGTAATTTATTGCGATCGGGAAAGCTGGCTAATTTAAAAGGATTGATTGTAGGGGGCTTTAGTAATATCAAAGTAGATAATCCTGCTGTTCCTTTTGGAAGAGATATTTATACCATCGTTAAAGAAAAAGTAGCTGCATTTAATTATCCGGTTTGCTTTGATTTTCCGGTAGGCCATATCAAAAATAATTTTGCATTGAAGTGCGGTTTGCCCCATGAATTAATTGTTGAAAATAACTTAGTACAATTAACCGAAGTTTAGCCATGATCAATATTCCTCCCTTTCTAAAAAAAGGCGATACCATTGCCAACACTTGCCCTGCAGGGTATATGGAAGCGCAAAAAATTAAAACCTGTGTGAAGACCTTGCAGGAATGGGGTTTTCAAGTAATGGTTGGAAAAACTGTGGGAAGTAAATCTACCAACTATTTCAGCGGTACAGACGAAGAACGCAGAGACGAATTTCAAGCATTATTAGATGAACCTTCTATTAAAGCAATTCTATGCGGAAGAGGAGGCTACGGCGTTACTAGAATCATTGATCAACTTGATTTCAAAACTTTCAAGAAAAATCCAAAATGGATTATTGGATTTAGCGATATCACTGTTTTACACGCGCATGTATTAACGAAGTGCAAAACTGCTTCTTTACATGCGCCCATGGCCAATGCATTTAATGAAGGGGGAGCAAAACTGCCTTATGTGCAATCTTTACAAAAAGCCTTGAAAGGCACAAAAATGCAGTACACTAGCGCACCTCATTCGATGAATCAAATGGGCAAAGCAACAGGTGTGTTGATGGGAGGTAATTTGGCATTAATTGCGCATTTGGTAGGATCTACAATGATGTATAAAACCAAGGGGGCTATTTTATTTTTAGAAGATGTGGGAGAGTATGCGTACAATATTGATCGGATGTTCATTCAACTAAAAAGAGCAGGAATATTGAATCAACTTAGCGCTTTAATTTTAGGTGGATTTACCGATCGAAAAGACACAACCCGACCATTCGGAAAAACAGTTGAAGAAATAATACAAGAACATCTAGCCGAATTTGATTACCCCATATGTTTTGGCTTTCCTGTTAGCCACGATTGGGAAAACTATGCGTTAAAAGTAGGGGCTAGTGTTGAATTGAATATCACTCCAAAAACAGTGCAGCTAAAAGAATTAGGTTAAGCTAAGTCATACAATCATTAGCGCAGCAAACTGTTTAGTTTTTCCTGCATTGCTGGGAAGCTATTCAAGTTTGTATGATTTCCTTCAGGGATGGTAATGAACTCATCACCCTTTTTTAAATGTGCGGTAAAGCGTTGCGCATTACTATATGCAATTACGCCATCATCGGTCCCGTGAAAAATGGTAACAGGTGCAGTCACTTTTTGAATATACTCGTTACTGGGAAATTTAAAGTGCATGAGTTTATTCAAAGGATACATAAATAAATACCTGTTTAATAAAGATTCCATGCTGTAATAAGGGGTCTCTAAAATCAGCTGCTTGCAATCTCTTACAGAAGCCAATTGTGTGGCAATACCTGTACCTATTGATTTTCCATAAATAATTATTTCGGAAGGTTTAAATCCAATTTTAGCCAACATATATAATTGCAATGCGCCTTCATATAAATTCTCTTCTGTTAACGTACCTATCGATTTGCCAAATCCAGGATAATCAATCATCCAAACTTCATAATTATTGAGCGTGAAATTTTTTGCAAACTGGGCATAGTGACCAATATTTTTTCTGTTACCATGAAAATATAAAACCACTCCTTTTCGAATTGAATCTGGAACAGTAAAATGAACCACATGAAATTTGGTAGTTGCGTCTAGCGGAATAACCGACTCCTGATATGGTTGATTAAAATGGTAGCTGCTATCTTGATTAATTGCTTCGGGATGAAACAATAAGTGGTCTTGTAGAATAAACAAAACGGAGCCAACCAATGCATAAACCAGTACGGCAATTTTAATGTAAAATCCAATGATTATCTTTTTCACGGGGTAAAGTTAAGCCAAATGCCTGCTTAATATTTTAGAATATCTCTAATAAAATTATGGTACTCATTAAACGAGGGCAAGTTGTTGTGGCCACCCCCATGAATACTAATTAAGGTAATTTTGTGTGGATTAAGTGCTTGTAATTTTTTACTCTGTTTAATGGGAATTAACCAGTCTTTGGTGCCATGAATAATATAAGTATGACAGTTTACCTTTTTAATCCATTGATCGGTTTGTAATTTAAAACGTAGGGTGAGCTTGTGAGGAATAAATGGAGTAAACCTTTCAGCCACTTTAATGAAACTATAATAGGGGGCATCTAATATTAAATAGCGGGGAGAATTATCCGCAGCAATTTTAGTAGCGAAGCCACTACCTAAACTTCTTCCATATACCAATATATGGTGTTCAGGATATTTTTGCTTAAGGGTTTCATATACAAATTGCATGTCGGCCAACATTTCGCGCTCACTTCTTTTGCCTGTACTTTTGCCAAACCCTCGATAATCTACTAGAACTACATCGTATTGATACCTGTAAAAATCCCGCGCATATTTTGCCCATCCCTTTATGCTTCTTGAATTTCCATGAAAATAGAGGATCAGGCCTTTGGGCTCTTCTACATAAAAATGAAGCCCATTAATTCTCACCCCTTCTGTAATGTCAAAAAAAAGTTCTTCAAAAGGGGCATCGTATTTATATTCAAAATCTTGGGCTAATTTCTCTGGTTTAAAAATGAGCTTTTCTTGAATTAAATAACCTACTAATACTATTAGTATATATCCAATAACAATGTATAATAAAATGGTACCCATTCTAGTTATTCTTCCCCTTCAGGAAACACCCTGCTCAACTTCATATTAGCCACCGGTGCAACGATCAATGGGAACTTCTCGATGGTTACATTACTGGGGTCTAATCCAAAACCTCTTTCTTCGCTTAAGCTAATTTCTTTTAACCAGAAATACAGTTTCATTACAATTCGTTCAAAGAAAGGCAATTCATTGTCTTGGCTTAGGTATTTTTCTAAAACAATAAATTGGAAGTCGCCCACAATATTGTTTTTTTCTAAACTTTCATATCTGCTGGTAATATTCACTTCTTTATTCTTAACCAATTCCTCTACTACTTTGCGGAACATTAGGTTGATTCTGTGTTCTACTCTAAAGCCCAACCTGAATTCAATTCTAATAATATCATTGGGAATAATATGCTCTACATTGTATTCGCAAGTATAGGGATCGTCTAAAACATCTACGTGTACAAACCAATAGATATCTGCTCTTTTTGGTTTTTTATTCAAAATAGAATAAATGATTTTGTGCTCTATTTCATTGTGGTTATTGGCGCTAGTCATATACACCAAATGGGTGGCATATTTAGGAATACTTTTATCGTTGCTTAGTTCTTGAATCATTGGAATATAATTCTCTAAGCGAACAAATTCAACGTAACGGTTTTTAATTTTTCTACTCCTGTACCAAACATACATAACAGCAAATAATGCACCACCTACTAACAAGGTTACATAACCACCATGCACAAATTTTTCCATCAATGCAATTAAGAATGCAGACTCATAAACTAAATAGCCAAAAAGAAAAATATAAATCCAAATAGATGCAGTTCTTTTGAGTACCAAAAAATTTGAATATAAAACGGTCGTACTCAGCATGGTTACAACAATAGCCAAACCATAAGCCGCTTCCATTCTAGAGGACTCTCTAAAGTAGAGTACAATTCCAATACAACCAACAAAAAGCAATAGGTTAATGCCAGGAACAAATAATTGCCCTCTTTCTTCAGATGGATAGCGCACTTTCATTTTAGGCCATAAGTTCAATCGAAGCGCTTCACTTATTAAGGTAAATGATCCAGATATCATTGCTTGGCTGGCAATAATGGCCGCAGATGTAGCAATGATTACCCCAACTATGATAAACCATTGTGGCATCAAATCGTAAAATGCATTGATACCGAATTGTGCTTTATTAGCTGCATCAACCAATAAGCCTTTATGACTGCTCAACAACAAAGCTCCCTGACCAAAATAGTTTAAAAGCAAACAAGCTTTTACATAAATCCAAGAGAGCCTGATATTTTTTCTACCGCAATGTCCTAGGTCAGAATATAGGGCTTCTGCACCAGTTGTACATAAAAATACAGCCCCTAACAACCAAAATCCATTGGGGTATAGTGTTAATAATTTGATGCCATAGTAAGGGTTCAGGGCTTTGAATACGCTTAAATCGTTTCCCATATTCCAAATACCTAAAATGGCCAACATGGTGAACCAAATAAACATAATGGGCCCAAATAATTTCCCAATACTGGCAGTACCAAATTGCTGCATAAAAAAGATAGCAGCCAATATAGCAATTACTATAATTACAATTGTATTAGACGCAATATTGCGCATGGCAGGTAACTCTTTTAACCCTTCAATAGCAGAAGTAACAGAAATGGGGGGCGTAATAATTCCATCCGCTAGAAGCGCAGCACCACCAATCATAGCAGGTATGACCAACCATTTTTTTCTTCGCCTCACCAATGCGTACAATGCAAATGTTCCTCCTTCCCCTTTGTTGTCTGCGTTTAAAACGAGCAACACATATTTAACAGTAGTTTGTAAGGTAATGGTCCATATAATACAAGACAAGGCACCAATAATCAATTCTTCCGAAATGACTCTGTTGGTAATGATTGCGTTAAAAACGTATAGTGGGGATGTTCCAATGTCGCCGTAAATAATTCCTAAGGCAATTAAGAGACCGGCAGCGGAAACTTTGTTGATATTTTTACTCACAAAACAGGCTTTGAAGCATTAAAGCAATTAGATCTTTAACAAATGTATGGGTAAATTGTATAAACTAGATAAACTGTACAAAGCGTACATTTGATAATATAAAGTTTGCTTTTATGAAAAGGTCATTTCTGCTTGGTTTGTTGGTTTTTTTGGGGGGGATTATCACTGTTTCGGCGCAGAAAATCGTTTATTCTGAGCCAGACCGCGATGATCCTCGGACCCTCAATTTTGAAGTGGTGGGCAAAATCAGTGGCAAATACCTCATTTATAAAAACGCCAGAGACGATCATTTCTTTTCCGTTTATGATGCAGAAATGAAATTGAGCAATAAGGTGAAAGCTGATTTTTTACCAGATAGAGCAAGGGTATTGGGTACCGATTTTATTACTTACCCAGACTTTACTTATTTTATTTATCAATACCAGCTTAAAAACGTCTACTATATCATGGCGGCCAAAATTGGAGCAGATGGTAAAAAAATGGGGGAAGCCATAATGATGGATACCACTGCTGGCATGGGCTATACCGCAAATAGCAGAATTTACACGGTGGTAAATAGTGAAGACAAGCAAAAATTGGCTGCTTTTAAAGTGAGTACCAGAAATGAAAAAGAGCATGTGGTTACTTCCTGCGTTTTTGATAAAGAATTAAAACAATTAGAGAAAGTAAGAATTGCCATTGCCATGCCCGACAAGAACGACTATTTGGGTGAGTTTGGAATTGACAACGACGGCAATTTGGTTTGTTTGAGAGAATCTAGCGTAGCTACCAATGAGAGCATTAACAAAGTTAGCTTGGTGATAAAACCATTAGGCAGCATTAATCCCACCATCAGTGAAATAAAAGTAAAAGCAATTTTTTTAGATGATACCCGAATTAAAATAGACAACCTCAATAAGAAAATATTAATTACTTCTTTTTTTAGTAAACAGAAGCGTGGTAATATAGATGGACTGTATTATTCATTATGGGATAAGCAAACCAATACCGAAACACTCAATGCTGTAACGGTTTTTTCAGAAGAATTCAGGGCCGATGTAAAAGGGGAGGGCTCCTTAAAAACTGCTTTCAATGATTTTTATTTAAAGAACCTGATTTTAAGAAGAGATGGCGGATTTATGATGATAGCAGAATCTGCATACATGAGTTCAAGAGGCAATACATTTAACCGTTGGGACATGATGAATCGGTCTCCTTTTTTCAATCCATATTTGGGTAATGGACTTGGATTTGGATTAGGTGGATATTATCCTTACGGATCTGGTTTAAATGCATACCCTTGGGGTTCTCCTTGGGGTATGAATAATATGGGACCCAATAGTGTAACCCGTTATTTCTCTGATAATGTGGCCATTATTTCTTTTGAACCCAATGGAAAAATGGAATGGAGTAATATTATTCGTAAAACGCAATACGACGATAATACCGATAATTATATTGGATATGGCATCATTAATTCGGGCGATCAAATTCGATTCATGTTTAATATTCAAGACAAGCGGAGCAATATTTTAACCGATCAATCCCTTTCGCCACAGGGTCAAATTGATCGCAATCCTACCATCAAAAATTTGGAAAGAGGATACGATTTTATGCCTAGACATTCCAAACAAACAGGAGCTCGTCAGGCAATTGTACCTTGCATGTATAGAGGCTACACTTGTTTTGCCAAAATTGATTACTAATTTGCAGTACTGTGGTATTTTTATTTAGAGATAAATCTGTTGTAAATATTATTTTTTTAGTGCTGCTTGGCCTATTGGTTCATCTGCATGGTTTTACTGTTCCTATTACTATTGTTGCCAATAATCAAGATGGTTGGTTTGCTTATTTGCTGAATCATTACTTAAAAGAAACTATTTCTTCGGCTGGTTTTTTTATTTATATAGCGGTAATATTATTACAATCCATTCGACTTAATTTTTTATTGGCTGAGCAAAAAATGTTTCCCAATGCAGGTTATACAGTAGCAATGAGTTATGTAATGCTTACTGGTTTATTGCCCCAATGGGCTGCAATTAGTCCTGCTTTGATGGCTAATTTTTTGTTGATTTGGATTTATATTAAAATCACCAGGCTGTACAATCATCCTGCTCCAAAAACCTTATTATTCAATATTGGTCTTTTAGTAAGTATTACTATTTTATGTTATCATCCTACGGCTATTCTAATTGTGGTCGTGTTGTTTGCTTTGGGCATTATGCGGTCTTTTAAACTGCAGGAATGGTTTACTTTATTAATGGGAATAGCCTTGCCATTTTATTTTTTAGCATCTTGGCTATACTTAAATGATGATTTAGCCTCAATTAGTCAATTTTTGCCCAAAATGGTATTGGAACTTCCAGTGCAAAAATTAAGTAACCTTGAAATAGCCGGTTTGTCTGCCTTAGTAATGGTTTTACTGGCTGGTTTTTTTAGTTGGCAACAGTTTAATAGCAGGTTGGTCATTCAGATGCGTAAAAACTGGTCTGCTTTGTTGGTTATGAGCTTTATTTTAACAGCAGCCCCTTTTGTTTTTGCTCATGCAGGCTTAAACGCAGCAATTTTGTGTTTGGTTCCATTCACTGCATTTGTTTCGGCGTCTTTCTCTCACCCTAAACGATTGTTGTTCCCAAATTTTCTCTTTTTTGTACTTATTGGGGTGATTATGTATAATAATTGGTATTTGGTCAAATTTTAGGCATTCTTTCTCTTTCTGGATTGTACCTTTGTAGCTTAAATTACAAACACATGAAGTTAGGTGTGGTCGTTTTTCCAGGTTCCAACTGCGACAGAGATATGCAAGATGCTTTGCAGCAAGATTTGAATAAAGAAGTAATTATGCTATGGCATAAAGACAAAGATTTGTCTGCTTTTTCAACCGATGATTGTATTGTACTGCCAGGTGGTTTCTCTTATGGGGATTATTTGCGTTGTGGAGCTATTGCTCGCTTTAGTCCAATGATGCAGTCTGTGATAGAATTTGCCAATAGAGGCGGAAAAGTATTAGGGGTATGTAATGGTTTTCAAATTCTTTGCGAAAGTGGATTATTGCCAGGTGTTTTATTGCAAAATGCCAACCAACAATTCATTTGTAAAAATGTGTTTATTACCAACCCTGCTACTGGGGCTTTAAAAATACCTATTGCACATGGCGAAGGAAGATTCCACGCCGATGAAGCAACTTTAAATGAATTGGAAAAAAATGACCAAGTCTTGTTTAGGTATTCAGACGAATTGGGAAATATTGTAGACCAAGCAAACCCTAATGGAGCAGCAAGAAATATTGCTGGAATCAGAAACAAGCAAAACAATGTGTTTGGTATGATGCCCCATCCAGAAAGAGCAACGAACAGTGCATTACAAAACTTAGATGGCTTAAAAGTGTTTAAGTTGTTATCTATCCAATAAAATAATAGTATGAAAAAAATATTCTTATTAATCCTTAGTTTGGGTTTCTTACAACTGAGTTTTGCGCAAATTAAAGATCCCGTTGCTTGGACATTTGAGGCAAAGAAAAAAACTGCGGACTCCTTTGAAGTAACCATTACTGCGAATGTTCCTAAGCCATGGCATATGTATTCTCAGAACATGCCTTCTGGAGGCCCTATACCTACTAAAGTTGTTTTTAATACCAATCCTTTAGTTAAAAAAATTGGTAACACTAAAGAAACGGGAAAGCTTGAAAAAATCAACGACAAGATTTTTGGAATGGAAGTGCTGTTTTTCAGTGGCAAAGTGGTATACACACAATTGGTGAAAGTAAAACCTGGAATTAAAACCAATATTGCAGGTTATGTAAACTACATGGTATGTGATGATGAACAGTGTTTACCTCCAACAAAAAAACAATTTGATATTAAGTTATTGTAGTATGAAAAAAATATTATCACTGCTGGTAATTGTATTGCTGGCACAAGCTACCATTGCACAGGACAAATCACCTGTGCAATTTGTTTTTTCAACCCAACGAACCAATGATAGTCTGGTACAATTAATTATTAGCGCCAAATTAGAAAAAGGATTCCAGTTATTTGGTGTAAAAAAACAATCTGTTGAAGATGAGTTTGTCTCTAGTTTGCAATTAGACAATTCAACAGCTATAGATTCAATTCTTGAAACAGGCAAGTTGG
>JBKBWE010000334.1:0-2763 GCA_046289145.1 Sediminibacterium sp. | reverse complement strand
TTACCCGAAATGTGGGTAGTGCTGGCTGGCTGATTGCAGTTTGGTTGTTAACAGGTTTTATGACGTTAACAGCAGCATTAAGTTATGGAGAATTAAGTGCCATGTTCCCCAAAGCTGGAGGGCAGTATGTTTATTTAAAGGAATCTTATAATAAGCTTACAGGTTTTTTATATGGATGGAGTTTTTTCTCGGTAATCCAAACTGGAACAATTGCAGCTGTTGGTGTTGCCTTTTGTAAGTTTGCTGCTTATTTTTTCCCTGTTTTAGAAATGAATGAATCGGATGTATTGTTTTTATTAGGGCCGTTCAAAATTTATCCTGCACAATTTGTTTCTATATTCATCATTGTATTGCTTACTTATATAAACACCAAAGGTGTACAGGGAGGCAAAATGATTCAAACTGTTTTTACAGTAACTAAATTGCTTTCTTTATTTGGATTGATTGTATTTGGTTTTATACTTGGTGCAAATGCCGAAGTGTGGAATACTAATTGGACCGATGCATGGACCATGAAATCTATGACAAAAGGAACAGGGGAATTGTCCACCGCCATTATTATGCCTGTTTTAGGAGCTGGGGCATTAGGAGCAATTGCCGCTTCTATGGTTGGTTCTATCTTTAGTAGTGATGCATGGAATAATGTAACTTTTATAGCAGGCGAAATCAAGAATCCTCAAAAGAATATTGGACTAAGTTTATTCCTAGGAACTTTAATAGTTACACTAATTTATGTTTCTGCAAACTTAATGTACCTAAGCGTACTTCCTTTAGATCAAATTGCTTTTGCTGAGTCAGATAGGGTAGCGGTTACTGCATCTAATATCATATTTGGGGGCATTGGTACTTATATTATTGCCGCCATGATTATGGTTTCAACTTTTGGTTGCAACAATGGATTAATTCTAGCAGGCGCAAGGGTGTATTATACTATGGCTCAAGATGGTTTGTTTTTTAAAAAAGCGGGGGAACTTAATAAGAATGCAGTTCCTGAATGGGCTTTATGGGCACAATGTATAGTTGCCTCTTTGTTGTGTTTAAGTGGTAGGTATGGAGATTTATTAGATATGGTTTCATTTATTGTTGTGATATTTTATGTGTTAACCATTGCAGGGATTTTTATCCTAAGAAAAACCCGACCAGAAATTCCACGTCCTTATAAAGCAATCGGTTATCCGATCTTACCAGCTATTTATATGATAATGGGGATTAGTTTTTGTGTGTTATTAATTATTTATAAGCCTCAATTTACTTGGCCTGGATTAATAATTACTTTACTAGGTATACCTTTGTATTATATTGCTGTTCGTAATGCCAAAAAATAGCAGATGAATTTTGATCAGTTATTTGCAAGTTTCAAAAACACCCAAGTATTAATTGTTGGTGATGTTATGTTAGATACATACTGGTGGGGTAATGTAGACAGAATTTCGCCTGAAGCCCCTGTTCCCGTAGTAGCATTAAATAGAAAAGAATATAGAGTGGGGGGAGCTGCTAATGTAGCTTTAAATACAGCATCATTAGGAGCTAAGACCGCTATAATTTCAATTGTGGGCCAAGATTCAGACGGAGATCAATTGTTGCAATTAATGGAACAGAATGGAATTAATACAGAAAATATTATTCGTTCTGCCGATCGCATCACAACCAATAAAATGCGAATAATGGGAAGGAATCAGCAGATGATGAGATTGGATGCTGAAATGGTGAGTGATATAAATGAGGAATTAGAAATTCAATTATTAAAAACCGTTGAAAATTTTATTAAGAAATATAAGCCTGCCATTCTAATATTTGAAGATTACAATAAAGGTGTGCTTACCCAAAATCTAATTACAGCTATTACAAAAACCTGTAAGGAACAGCAAATTTTTACAGCAGTAGATCCAAAGAAGAAAAATTTTCTTTCTTATAAAGATGTAACATTATTTAAACCCAATTTAAAAGAAGTAAAAGAGGGGCTAAATATTAATGTTGATCAAACAAATCTAGAACGAATGCAGCATATACATCATGTGCTTAAAGAAGTACTAGGGCATTCCATTTCATTAATAACATTATCTGAGAAAGGAGTTTTTTATCAACAGGAAAATAACTCGTTAATTATACCTACGCATATTAGAAATATAGCCGATGTAAGTGGAGCTGGTGATACTGTTATTGCGGTAGCTTCGTTGGTATATGCTTCAACCCAAAATATTCATTTAGCTGCCGAAATGGCTAATATTGCTGGAGGTTTGGTTTGTGAAGAAGTGGGTACAGTTGCTATTAATCAACACCAATTATTAGAAGAATGTAAAGCACTGCTTGCAACAAAAAATTAATCAAAGTTGGCAATGCATATTCGAGTTTAAATGACAATTAGTGATTTCTCAGCAAATGCGAACGAATCTTTAATTCTATCTAATGTCTGTTGATTTAATTTAGAATCTTTTTGCCTCCTTAATTTCTACTTTCATACCTAAAATTAATTAGAATGTCGAATTTTACTATAGTAGTTCATGGCGGCGCAGGCACCATATTAAAGGAAGATATGACTCCTTCTTTAGAACTGGCTTATTCTGAAGTGTTGCAAGAAGCACTAGACAAAAGTTACATCATTTTAGAAAAAGGGGGAATAGCTGTTGATGCAGTTAAAGCTGCGCTAATTGTACTAGAAGACAATGTTTTATTTAATGCAGGTCGGGGCTCGGTTTTTACAAAAAAGGGAGTTCAAGAAATGGATGCTGCCATAATGGATGGATCCAATTTAGCAGCAGGGGC
>JBKBWE010000333.1:0-2784 GCA_046289145.1 Sediminibacterium sp. | reverse complement strand
TAAAATAACGGGGTTTGTATTGGATGAAATTTCCATATAATAAAGTTCTATAAATTATCCCATATTATGAAAAACTTTATTCACGTCTTCGTCTTGCTCTAATCTTTCAATTAGTTTAGATACATCTTCTGCTTGTTCATCTGTAACTGGTACGGTGTTCGTTGGAATCCATTCTAATTCTGCACTAATAGGAGTGATATTTTTATCTTCTAATACTTTTTGCAATTTACCAAAGTCGGTAAATGCGCAGCGCAGCACTATGATTGGATTGCCATTGTCGTCTTCACTTTCTCCTAACTCTTCTAAACCATGATCTATAAAGTCTAACTCCATTTCTTCTAAATCTTGGCCTTCTGCTTTTAATTTAAATACACCCATTTTTTTGAACTGAAAACTCACACTACCATTGGTGCCCATTGCGCCATTGCCTTTATTAAAATGACTCTTAACATTGGCAACCGTTCTTACATGGTTGTCGGTAGCTGTTTCAACTAATAAAGCCACGCCATGCGGTGCATATCCTTCATACAATATTTCTTCATAGTTACTAGTGTCTTTACCCATTGCACGCTTAATGGCGGCTTCTACTCTATCCTTTGGCATTCCCACACTCTTGGCATTTTGAAAACACCTTCTTAGTGCAGGATTCGTTGCAGTGTCAGGTCCTCCTGCTTTTACTGCAATCACAATTTCTTTACCTATGCGGGTAAAATTCTTTGCCATTTTATCCCAGCGGGCAAACATGCTTGCTTTACGTACTTCAAAAATCCTTCCCATAATAATCGTTTTCGGATGGCAAAATTAGTGAAAAAAAAGCCCCGATTTGCATTGGGGCTTTGATATAAATAAGTTCTATTATTTAGTGCTTCTCAAAATCAGAAGCTTTTGGAATAATATCGCTTGGGTTTTGAAGTTTACTTCTCTTTTTGCTGTAAACAAAGTAGACAATTAAGCCCAATGCCATCCAACCAAATGCTACTTTTAATGTGGTGGCATCTAGTACAAAAATCATTGACGTACATACAATTACTCCTAAAGAAGAAACCAATGGAACCATTGGCGTTTTGAACGGACGCTCTAATTCAGGCGATTTAACCCTTAATACCCAAACACCTATACTTACCAAAACAAATGCAAATAGGGTACCGAATGATGTTAAATCACCAGCCACATGACCTGGAACAAATGCAGCAAATAATCCTACAAAAACAAATAAAATAATATTGGCTTTGTAAGGAGTGCGGAATTTAGGGTGTAATTCTCCAAATGCTTTAGGAATTAATCCGTCGTTACTCATAGAATAGAAAATACGGCTTTGTCCCATTAACATTACTAAAATAACGGAAGAGAAACCTGCTAAAATGGCGATGGTTACTGCTTGTGCTAACCAACCATAGCCAGTCATGTAAGCAGAAATAGCATACGCTACTGATGCTTCACGACCTTTTTCTGGGTCAACAAATTCTTTCCAGTTAGCAACTCCGGTTAATACGTGTCCAAATAATATGTATAAAATAGTACACACTACTAAAGAGCCTAAAATACCTATAGGCATATCTCTCTTAGGATTCTTTGCTTCTTGTGCAGCAGTTGATACCGCATCAAAACCAATGAAGGCAAAAAATACCACAGCAGCACCACCTAATACACCACCCCAACCATGTTTATTGAAAGGGGAATAATCGGCAATTACTTTACCTGCACTGTCTACTACTGCAGCAGTTCCTTCTGGAATTAAATAAGGAGTATGATTCTCAGGCTTAATAAACTGCCAGCCAATTCCAATAAATAATAATACAATACCTACTTTAATAAATACGATTACCGCATTTACAATGGCAGATTCTTGCGTTCCTTTTATCAACAATAAAGTGATTAGACCCAAAATCAATAATGCTGGTGCATTAATCATTCCCTGGTGAAGAACACCTGCTGAATCGGTAAAACTTTCAAAGGGGGAATGACACCATTCATAGGGGATGGAGCCTCCAAATAATTTATTGAGGTATTCGCTCCATGCAATTGATACAGTTGCCGCACCCAATGCATATTCCATAATTAATGCCCATCCAATAATCCAGGCAACCAATTCTCCTAATGTAACATAAGAGTAAGCATACGCACTACCTGCAATTGGAATCATTGCTGCAAACTCTGCATAACATAGACCGGCAAAAGCACAACCAATAGCGGCAATAATAAATGAAATAGTAACAGCTGGTCCTGCTGATTGTCCGGCAGCAGCAGCAGTTCTAACAAACAAACCGGCTCCAATAATGGCTCCGATGCCTAATGCAATTAAATTTCCTGCACCAAGTGTTCTTTGTAAACCATTGGTAGAATCCTCTGCATTGGCCAGCATCGCTGTAAGCGATTTCTTTCTGAATAAACTCATAGTTTTATTAATTGGGTTCTGGTTTTAAATTATCTGGCAAAATAGGTATTATATTCAATTTACGGCTATATTGCCAACTCAAATTTTGCCGGATGAAGAATAAACTGACTATTTATATCCTGATTGCCATGGTATTGGGAATTATTACAGGATATATTGTACATGAAAATGCCGCTCCGGAAACGATTAGTGGGTTTTCTAAAAACATCAAACTCCTTGGAACGATATTTATTAGATTAGTAAAAACCATTATAGCTCCATTGGTATTTAGTACACTGGTTGTTGGTATTGCTAAATTGGGGGATCTTAAAACAGTAGGTAGAGTAGGTGGTAAAGCCATGTTATGGTTTGTTACTGCCTCATTGGTAAGCTTATTAGTAGGAATGGTG
>JBKBWE010000332.1:0-2794 GCA_046289145.1 Sediminibacterium sp. | reverse complement strand
GGTGGCAGTTTTTGTCTGCCGAGACAAAAAATTACCAAAATTTCCAAAATGGTTTCTTGTCTTTATTGGACTTTGTCAAAATGCCTATAACTCTTTCTGAACCCCAACTTTCATTGTCGGGTACTTTTTGCCAATTTATATTTCTTATTTCAATTCTTTGATCAACAGTCCCTGTCCAATTCACTTCAAAACCATTCTCTTTAAGTGTCGAAACTATTTTGTTAGCTACTTGTAAAGCTTCTTCGTCATCTTGTGTGGGACTGTCAAAACCTAAATACAAATTTCTAATGTCCTTATCAACAGTTCTAGCTAAGTCCTGAGAATGATAATAACAAAACCCAATTGCTTTAATCCCGAGCGCATTCAGTTTATCAATCGTTTCTATACAGTCGCTCTCACCGTCTTGCTTCGTATAACCTGCTTTGTGTAAGCAAACTATTTTGTCTTTGATTAGTTGGTCAAATGCCTGCGCAAGTCTGTCAAAGTCAGTTGGTCTTGTCCAGGTTAAACTGTCTCGCTGATGTTTTTTGTATTTTTCTGAAATAGTTTGCCTCAACCAATCTTCATCAAAGTCTTCTACGTCATAAAACATATCTCTAATGGTGCCAAAAAGTTCTTCTTCATTTTCAAATCCAAACTTAATGTCCAGTTCTAATTGTTCTAATGCTTCGTCTTTAATGTCTTGTGTCATTTGAAAACGGTCTTTTAAAATTGCTGCCAACGTTTGGTGAGCTGCTGTTACCTGCTGTTTTTTCTGTCTGCTCATACGTGTCCACGCTAGCGCTGGACTGAGTCCAGTGATTGATTTATACCCTTTTATTGTAAGCGGCTTTGACGCCAGAAAAATAGACTACAATATGGTTATAAACCTTACAATAATATGCACCGGATGCAATCCGGCGCTAGCGGGTTTAGCATGTCGCACAACGGTTTGTGTATGTGGCGTGGTGGCGTTTAGCCACCATGAACATCATACGCATTGTTAGGTAGCGTTTTTAGCTCTTTGTTTATTAAATCATAGAGTTCATTTTCCCAATCTATTTCATCAATTTCTGGATAGGTTGAATTTACTCTGAAATCTCTCGGACTAATAATTACCTTTACTTCGTTTTTAATCGCTTTACTTGTTAATACAAATATTTCCTCGATTGCTTTGTCACCAACTGGTATGCAACCTATTGTTACGGCTTTTCCATGAATGAATATATCTCCGCCCAAATCTAATTGATTTACAAGTTTTGTTTTAGACTTGTCGAATTCGTTGGGGTAATTTACCTTTATTGATAAATAGTACGAACTGTTTGGATTTAGATATTCCACTTTATAAATTCCTTCTGGTATTTGTTTGTCTCCTTCTTTCAGTTTTGGACCTAATTTCCCGCTGAATGCAGTAAATGGATATTCTTTTATTAGTTTTATTCCATTATAGTCATTTGAATAAACTTGAAGTTTTTGTTCTTCTTTAAATGCTACAAGAATAATCTTATCAGGATAGTCCATCTTATGACCTGCTAAATTTAGGTTCGTTTCAAGTCTGTCCCAAACATCATTTTGTATCTCGTCTGCAATTGATTCGACCGTTTCTTTTCCTTTAAGCTTGTTTATCGCAGGGATGTATATGCTCCTCCCGAATTTGTAAAATACAAATCCAAGAATTCCCAAAAATAATATAATTGATATTTTTTTCAATTTCCTGTTCTTTAATGCTACCTAACGGTTGCAGTAAGGCAAGTAAGGGATTACGGAACTTTGCAGTTACAAGTTGCATGAAAGTTAATGCGAGCCACAAACTTTCTAACACCACTTAAACCCTTATTTGCTTTACTGCGTGTTATGCCCAGTTTTTTATTATTAAATTATCAATATCTATAATTTGTCTATTCGAAGTTATTAAAAATTTACCATCCATTGCAAATTCAGTTTCAACTGGTTGTTTTATATTAACTTCATTTTCAACTGCTCCAGTATTAGTATTTATGTACATTATCTTTTTATCTCCACCATTAGCATACGGCCAAGTAATACCAACAAACATATTTAAGTGTTCATTATAACAAATCCTTAAATAATGTCCATCAATTCCACCATATATTCTCCATTTTAGTTTTCCATTATTCAAGTCATAACAACTTAAAGGTCCAGCACTTTCAGAGATACATAAACTATCAAAATTAAAAGTTAAATCTAAAGTGCCGAACGATTTTCTATCAAGTTTAGCTATCCTTTTCTTGCTTATTCTATCAATTATATCTATTGACAAGGATCTATCATATATATCTATTGATTGATATTTACATTCGTAATAGTTGATGATATTAGGAATTTTATCGATATCAATGCCTGTTCTAAAATCAATAATACGACTTGAACTACCCTCAAAATTCGCAAAAAGCAGTTGTTGATTACTGCGCAGATTCTGTAAATGTTGAACCCTTTTCAAATCCTTTCTTTGCCAAATCAATTCTCCTGAATTAGAATTGTATCCGCATATTCCATGTCTTTGCCAAGCTCCACAAACACAAATTTCTCCTTGTTCATCTATTGCTATTCGTTTTCCTCCATAGCTCAAGACAGAATTAAACTCAGAAATCACTTGTAACGTATTTAAATCGAATATTTGCACTAAATTTTCAAATTCAGCTAACGCTATTCGATTACCTAAAAAAGATGTTGATATGTGTCTAATTTCTTTCATAAAATTGGGCATAACGTCCCGTGTAGCTGCTGTGCCGTCCCTCGTGGCGGCATAGGCAGCTACGCTTTGTTGGTGGCAGTATTTTTTTATTCTATCAAT
>JBKBWE010000040.1:0-14499 GCA_046289145.1 Sediminibacterium sp. | reverse complement strand
GCCCATCGTAACAGCCACCCGTACAAGGATTATATACAATTTCATTTAAATGGTTTCTTCCTTGAAACCAGTCAAAAGCAATTTTCATTTTGTCTTTATAATGAGCAGCGTGAAATACATTATAAAAGCTATTTAGTGAAAGAATGGTATAAGCTACATCAATGGGTTGTTCTCCACCAACTAAATTGCAGTTGTTACCAGTAACTTTATTATGCCAGTTTTTGTTTGAAATAACATGTATGCCTGTTTCTGTAAAAATTTGACTTAATAAAAATTGAAAACTATCTTTTGCCGTTTTCTTGAATTTTTCGTTTCCTGTAGCTTTCCATGCATGCAGCATAGCTTCAGGTAATAAACTATTTGCATAAGTTAAATAACATTCAAACCATGCCCATTTTGGAGAGGACTCATGTAAATACATTTGATAAATCCTATTTGCTAATGTATTAATGGTATCATATGCTTCTTGGTTAATATTGTTTTGAATACTGTAGCTTAATCCTTTAATAATGAAAGCCATTGATCTTGTAGAATGAATCGTATTTAGATGCGCAAGAGATTTATGAAGGATTATTTTAGCTTTAGCCACTAAGCTTTGCGGAAGTATCTTTTCTAATCCAATTATATAGCCCAATGCCCAAATTGCTCTTCCGTTTGCATCATCTAAATTGCATTGTTCATTTTCGATGGTAAATTCTTTAAACTGATTTACATAGTTTAAAAAATCACCATTTTCTTGCTGACAAAAAGCGATAAAATCTAAGTAAATCTCAATTAAATAAAGTTGTTCAAATTGACGAGTATTTTCAAAATACATAGCCATGGTAAGTAAGGCCCTTGCATTGTCGTCTAGTGTATAACCAGAAGTTAAATCTGGTTTATTTAAAACTGCAAATTGAAGAATCCCAAAGTTGGTTGTTAATTTCTTGAGATGGTGTAAATTAATAGGAGGAATACTGAAATTTAAATGGAGGTCTGTTTGAATGGTTTTTTTAAAAATATGTGCATGTTTTAAAGCACTATTTTCCCATGCAGTGGATGCTAGTTTATGAATTCCATTTAAACTAAATTCCTCTCTTTTAGCGTCATTGGATAATAAAGATAAAATGGCAGATGACAATTGTAGGCTGTTATTAAAGTCAACAATTATGCCTGTATTATTAGCCAAAACTTCTAATGCATGGGGAATAGCTGTTGCAATAATCGGGCATCCACTACTAATGGCATAGGAGAATGTTCCACTAACGGCTTGATTAGGATTGTTGGATGTAAATAAGTAGATATCGGTTAACTGTAAATATTCTAATAGTTCTGGTAGTTCTAAGAATTGATTAATAAAAACAACATGATCTTCTAAATGTAGTTGCTTTATTTTAAGTTTAAGTGATTCACGATAAGACTCACCGTCAATCTTAACAACTCCAGGATGTGTAATGCCTATAATTAAGAAAAGCACTTCGGGTTCCTTTACAATTATTCCAGTTAGCGCATCTAGCGTAGTTTCAATACTTTTTCCAGAATTTAATAACCCAAATGTTGAAAGTATTTTTCTCCCTTGTAAGCCATGTTTTTTCTTTAATTGTAGCTTATCGGTATGCCTAACTAAGTGTGTTCCATGGCTAATGATATGAATATTCGTAGGATCAATTGCATAATCTTCATTTAGAATAGTTGCTGCATTTTTTGTCATCACAATTGTTTTGATAGATGCGTTTAACATCAATTGGATGTATTCTTTTAAAGCATAACTAGGTTTCCCCAATACTGTATGCAATGCTATAATAACAGGCTTTGATAGTGATTGAAGAAAGGTTTGAAATAAGTCATCATAACCATGATAAAAGCCAAATTCATGTTGTACAATAATTAATTGTACTTGCTCGGTTGCATTTAATTGGTTGGCTAATTGAATATAATTTTCAGCTTTGCTGGTATCTAATTTGTATTTTACCTCTGAAGGATAGGAATAGGTAATATTTTCTTGCTCAAGTGCGCAAATATGTAATGAAAAAGATTGGTAAAATTTATTCTTTAAAGAACTATACAAATCATTTGCATAAGTAGCTATGCCGCATTCCCTTGGCGGGTAAGAAGTAATCATTACCAGTATTGGTAATTCAACTTGTTTTGTAGCAACAAAAAGATTTTCTTTTTTAAGTTCAATGGGTATAATATGTTCTAAAAGTGCTTCCATATTATATTTTATAGCGAAGTAGTTCTTCTGTTAATTCATTTATATTGGTGGAAGCACATCCAATTCTTTCATCTGCGGCACCATAATACATATATAGAGTACTGTCTTCAACAATTGCTCCTGAAGGAAAGCAAACATTGTTTACAATTCCTTTAATTTCCCATAATTCTTTTGGTTGAAATAATGGGTAAGGTAATCTAGCAATTTCTATATGTGGATTGTCAAGTTCAAATAATGCCGCACAAGCTGAGTAAATATAACCCTCTACCTCATCGTGAACGCCATGGTATATTATTAGCCATCCTTTTGTTGTTTTGATGGGAGGGCAACCACCGCCCACATAACTAATTTCGTGGGTATGTTTAGGACTAATCATGATGCAATCTTGAAAATGCATAAAATAGTCAATCCAAAAACTGCTTGTTAAATCAGCTAATTCTTTTACTCTAGTAATTAAAATATCTGGCTTTATTCTATGCATAAAATAGAAATAGCCATTTATTTTTTCTGGGAAAAAAATCAGGTTTTTGTCCCAAAGTAGAAAATTGGTATCTAATTGTCCATGACTTTTCCAGTGCTCATTGTATCTAAGGTATTTTTCGTTGATGTCCTTTTTAGACTCTGCTAGTTTACTGAAATTGGGGTAAGTTAGTTTCGGAACAATAACCCCTTTTTTAGTAAATGTTTTTAAATCGTTACTAACAATTAATGCGCCCAATGCATTTACACCATCATATGCGGTATAGGACATCATGAATTCATCATTGATCAAAACAATTCTTGGATCTTCCATCCCGTTTTTTTCGTAAGGATGTTCGGGAATAAGAATTGGATTATCCATTCTGGTACTAACTTCAGTAGGGTGGTTGAGCGTGCAATATCCAATGGTTGAATAGTTCCCTTTGCCAACAGCTCTATAAAAAAGATGGATATCCCCCTTGTATTTGATTACAGCTGGATTTAATACACCTTCGCACTCAAAGTTGGTTTCTCTTTTTTCAAGAATAATGCCGTGTTTATAAACAGTTATCATACTTGGTCGTATCCACTTTTAATTATGGTTTGAATGAGTTTGAAACGGCCATTGGGTTTAATGGTATTGGCAGCATGAGCAGGTATGACGAGGGAATCACCCGTTTTAAGTATTTGATTTTTGCCGTCAATAACAATTTCAGCTTCACCATCAATTAGTTGGATGAAAGTATCAAAAGGTGTTTTTTTCTCTGTTAAGCCTTCCCCACTATCAAAAGACATTACACTTATATTTCCTGTTGATTTTCTTAGTATTGTTTTAATTACTACAGAATTAGGTATGTATTCAATGATCTCAACAGTTATATAAACTTTTGATTTTTCAATATCACTGGTTTCATTATTACTTGGATGGGGTAGCATAGGGTAGTTTTAGTAAAGGTTCAGAATTAATAAATATTTTTTATTACAGTATTGGATTTAAAATTTATAATTTTCACAGATTCTCTAATACCTCTCTTTTTTTATTGGCCATCGTTTTAAAATAGGAAGGGGTTAAACCTGTAATTTTTTTGAATTGATTGGAAAGGTGGGCAACGCTACTGTAGTGAAGTTTCCAGGCTATTTCAGTTAAGTTTAATTCGTTATAGATAATTAACTCTTTTACTCTTTCAATCTTGTGTAAAATGATAAATTGTTCAATGGTGCTCCCCTGAATTTCAGAAAATAGGTTAGACAGGTATGTATAATTGTATGATAACTTGTCACTTAAAAATGTGGAGAAGTTCACGACTGGTTCATCTTCACTGTAATGTATCATTTCTGTAATAACACCCTTTATTTGGCTGATGATGATGGCTTTTTTATCATCAATTAATTCAAGCCCATATTTTAGCAATACTTTTCTGAAATTTTCCACTTTTTCCTGATCTATAGGTTTTGTCATTAAAACTTCACCTAAATCAATTCTTTGGTAAGGGATGTCTAAGTCTACTAGAATTTCTTTAACTAATAACTTGCATCGTAAGCTGACCATATATTTTATGTATACTTTCATATAGGGGCACGGGAGTATTAGTGCCTTTTTTAACTTCGTTTAGAATGAGAGTGCTGATAGAAAAAGTAGAATCCTGTTATTCCTTGTGGAATATTGTGAAGGATAGGACCGAGTAGAATTGGATAGATGTAAGGTAGTCTATTAAACTGGTATTAGCTAATTGTGACTGGTAATAGGAATTTCATTTTTTTTGATTTGATTCTATTGTTAACTTTAACCATATGTATTTTAGTGTACTACCAAAGCAACCCCACCCCATACTATCTTATTTAAGAGTGGGAAGGTTATTGTATTACTCCTTAGCAATATTTATTCTAGAATCTTGGTTTTATTGGGTTAAGTTGAATGAAGCTTATACTTATTATTCAAACTGGATCATTTTTTTCTGGGCCTGGAGTTTTATGTTTTCCTTTATTCATATTTTTTTGGTTTTGGCAGATGGATGGAGCAGGTACCAAAATTATAAACGTGCCAAAGACCAGTTTTTCGTCCATGGCTTTAATAGAAGAATTGTAGATACCTATATTGGCTCAAAATGCCAGCGGATGGCTGCATTAGAAGCAGCTAAAGAATTAGGTATTGGGGAAGAAGTTAAGGCTTATTATATAGCCAAAGGAGTGAAATGGTATCATTATGTACCTTATTTTATGATAAAAGACCCTTGGTTTGGTTTCAAAAAACATTTTTGGTCTCGTACTTTTCTTGAAGGCAATTACAAGCCTAAATTCAATTATTCCAATTATCAACAACTAGTTTTACAAACATGATTATTTCAGGAACCAATCTCAGCAAGGTTTACGGTAAAAGAAAAGTTCTTGACAATGTGAGTATTGGTTGTGCTGCTGGTGAAATTTGTGGCTTATTGGGCGCAAATGGCGCAGGTAAAACCACTTTATTCAAAATATTATTTGGTTTAATTACACCAGATACAGGTAAAGTTGTTTTACCCAATCAATCCATCAAACCCATAGGTGGAATCATTGAAAAGCCCGCATTGTATGAATACCTGAATGCCCAAGATAATATTCACTTATTTGCTAGTATACAAGGGCTTCAATTAACCAAGCAGGAAATAGCAACACATTTAATGAGAGTAGGATTACCTACAGATAGAAAAGATAAGGTAGAAAATTTTTCTATGGGAATGAAGCAAAGATTAGGAATAGCTATAGCGCTTTTGAATAATCCCGCTTGTTTGGTTTTAGATGAACCTTTTACAGGATTAGACCCTTTGGGCGTTAGTTCTTTAAGAAAGCTGATTGCTGATTTAGCAGAAAGAGAAAGGTTAGCAATTATTTTGTCTTCTCATATTATAGAAGAACTGAGTAAACTCTGTCATACATTGTATGTATTAAAAGAAGGCAAATTGGTGAACGCAGGTCCTGCACAGCAATTGATTGCAGAAAATACGGATGTATATAATATATGCGCAGAAAATATTCGAAAGGCGATATGTTTAAAGAAATATGATGTTGAATATAAAGGGAATTGTGCAATGGTTACCATTGCTGCTGCTGAAGTACCTCATTTAATTCAGTTATTAGATAAAGAACAGATTTATATTACCTCATGTACTCCAGAATTGAGTATGGAAAAACTATTTGAAACAAATCGTTAATGCAATATTTACTAAAGGCAGAAATACATAAACTGTTTAAGCAAAGTAAAACTTACTATGCTTTGGGTGCACTATTCTCTATTGAGTTGTTGATTTTATTTAGTGCCTATTATCAAGGCACTACTATTATTGATTTGCTATTAGAAAATTTAAAACAGAAATTTTATTTTGAAGGAACTTTATTAAATGGGAATTTATTAATTTATTTAATTCTAAATACCCTTTGGTTTCATTTGCCTTTAATACTTATGATAGTGGTATCTGGAACATTAACATCAGAATACAAAGACCGAACCTTACAAACCATTATGCTCCAGCCAGTAAGTAAGTGGAAATTTATTTTGAGTAAATATATAGTAGCAATTGCATTTACATTAGTGGTTGTTGGATTATTGGCAATTAGTTCCTTTGGATTGTCCTATGCTTTTTTTGGGAATGGAGACTTAGTAGTATACTTAAATGGCTTAAACTTTTTTGATGCTACTGATGCTGTTAAACGACTACAGTGGTCATTTGTTTCTGGCGCTTTGTCAATGGTGTTTTTTTCGGTTGCTAGTTTAACCATCGCTATTTTGTTTAAAGAAGCTACCAAAACTTGGATAGTGTCTGCCTTTTTCTTGATTCTGTCGAATATATTATTGAAAGTAGATTTTGGGGACAATTGGTTTAATCGATTATTTTTTGCCAAATTGAATGATACATGGCAATACTTTTTTTATTACACGATTAATTGGCAACAAATTATTTTTAATAGTGTACTAAGCCTAGTTTATTGCATGCTATTTATGGGGGCAGGTATTTATTGGTTTCACAAAAAAGACGTTGGGTAATGAAAAAAGCAGCAATTTTATTTTTCTTTTCCATTTCATGGATAGGGTTATCAGCACAAACCATTGATGCAGATTTATTGAAAGTTAAAAACAGACTAGATTCCATTCTTTCTTTTAGTACACAATTGAAATTGGAAGTAGATATCTCTTTTATCAATATGCCTGTGAAAAAAGCGCAAATGGTTTATTCCAAGGGTAAAAAAGTGAAATTCTCTTCTGATGATTTTGTGATGTTGCCGAAACGGGGATTGGACTTTTCATTGAATAGCTTATTAGAGTATTCATTTATTACAGTTGATAGGGGAATGGAACAAAGAAATGGTAGAAGCTACAAAGCAATTAATATTATTCCTACCGATAAAAGAGCAGATTTTTCTATAGCAACCATTTTGATTGACACCAAATTAAGCAGAGTGATGGAGTCTGAAATCAATACTAAGAAAGATGGGTCTTACCTTTTAACTTTCCTATATAATACCGATGCAAAAGTTTTGCCAGATAAAGTAACGGTTAACTTTGAGATTGAAAAAATTCGAATCCCTATTAACTTCATGGG
Source organism: Sediminibacterium sp. (assembly GCA_046289145.1). Lineage (GTDB taxonomy): Bacteria > Bacteroidota > Bacteroidia > Chitinophagales > Chitinophagaceae > Sediminibacterium. Next base: position 7,272 of record JBKBWE010000040.1, on the reverse strand, counting down.
AAAAGACACCGAACTCGACCGTAAAAAAATGAAAGCTGCGGGAACCAAAACAGGTGCTATTTATTTGACCATGAGTAATTATCAAATCAAATCTGTTTTATAAAATAGATATTTGTGAATGGATTTTTTTAGTTCAGACCAGCATTTTGATCAACTTTACCCCCCATCAATTTCGGCATTGGCAAGCCGACATTGGACACCATTAGCCGTTGCAAAAGAAGCAGCAGCTTTTTTAGCGGTAGGTTCAAATACGCGTATTTTAGATATTGGCAGTGGGGTAGGTAAATTTTGCATGATAGGAGCTCAATTTCATCCTCATGCAGTTTTCACGGGGGTTGAACAGCGGGATTCATTAACCAAGATTGCCCAATCGATTGCACAGGAATTATCACTAGCCAATACCCATTTTCTTACAGGTAATTTTACGGAAATTGATTTTACTCAATACCATCATTTCTATTTTTATAATGCATTTTATGAAAATTTGATTGACAATGATGCTATTGACCAAACCGTTGAGCAAAGTCCTGAATTATTTAATACCTATAACCGAAAATTATACAAGCAATTAAAGAAACTTCCAGCTGGAACCAGAATTGCTACATTTCATAGCTCTGAGAACGAAATGCCTAGTACGTACCAAGTGGTTGGCGTTGGTACAAATGAAGATTTGAAGTTTTGGATTAAGCTTTAAAACAGTTTTAAGGTACTATATTTTTCTTTTCGCCTTTGTTAACTCCTTTCATAAAGTGAATCAACCCTTTAAAATAGGTTTCCTGATCGTCGTACATACTCATATGTCCTCCATTTGCACAATATAAATAAGTGCCATTTTGCACTTCTCCTGCCATCCATTTCATATGTGCTGGGTCCATGGTATCGTGTTCGGCACCTACTACTAAAGTAGGCACACTAATTTGATTAAGCTGATTTTTTACAGACCATGTGGTTAATTTCCCGGATATGCCAAACTCGCTTGGACCTTGCATGGTAACATATAAAGACTGGTTCATTTTTGCAAAAGAACGATTTACTGGTTCAGGCCATTCAGTTAATGGCATTCTTAAAATATGCTTGGTATAAAAATGATTATAAAGCAAGTCCATATACTTAGGATTGCCGAAATCTTTTTTTGCTTCTAAACCTCTAATTGTGTCTAAAATTTTAGGATCCATCTGTTTTGCCAATACTTCATCTGCGTATTTACCATATTCAATGGCGTCACTCATCATGTTAGAAATGATTACCCCTTTTAAGTTTTGCTGGTATTTCAACGCATATTCCATTGCCAAAATTCCTCCCCAAGAATGGCCTAGTAAATAAAAGTTTTCTTGGTTTAAGTTGAGTGCCTTTCTAACCTGTTCAACTTCATCTACATACCTAGCTAAGTCAAATAAGCTGGTGTCTTTTGGGTCCTGAGAATTGCCGCAAGCCAATTGATCATAATAGATGATTTCGATGCCATCCGCTGGCATGAAATTTTCAAAGCATTCAAAATATTCATGCGTAGCTCCAGGACCACCATTCAATAGTAATAATTTCATACTAGGATTGTTCCCAATCCTTTTTGTCCAAACATTAAATGTTCCACTTGCTGTGGTAATAGGAATCATTTGAACTCCACCATTTTGGATTCCATTAGCAGTTGGTTTAAAATAATCGTTATTAGCAGTTGGTTCGTTGTTGTTGGCTGTTTTACAACTCAAAAAAGCAGTAAAACAAATGAGTACTAACAGTTGATTAAGCTTATTCATGGTGAATTTTTTTATTTAAGGTAACTCAAATTAAAAGGAAATGCCTTTCATTTGAATGATTTGTTGGTATAAGTTTCTGCTAATTGGGCCTGGTTTCCCATCCCCAATAGATTTGCCATCGATTGCCGTTACTGGAAGGATATTTTTAGTAGAACTACTAATAAAAGCTTCTTTGGCAGAATCAAGCATGGTCAGCGTTATATTGGCTTCTTTGATGGTACAACCATTTAGTTCAAGTATATGTTTTCTGGTAACACCATGTAAAATATTTTCTTTGGGGGTAAGGACTTCATTTTGCTCATTAACTATAAAAAAGTTGGCTCTAGGACATTCGGTTACCATCCCATTGAAAAAATACAATACATCATCCGCTCCAGCTGCTTTAATAGTTGGTTGCAAATAAATGGCTTTTAAGTAATCGATGGTTTTGATAGATGGCAACTGTCGTTGGTGTTCATGGGTGATTAATTTTAAGCCATTCTCAAATACTTGATGTTGATAATTAAACGGCGATTGACTGATGATTAAGTTGGGATTTCCTATTGAATAACCATCTGGAGAATTTCCTCCAGTAAGGGTAATTCTAATGCCTGAATTGGGTAATTGATTTAGTTTCGTCAATTGTTCAATTGCTTCAATCAGTTCTGATTGATTCAATGATACAGAAAGGTGCATGGCATTTGCGGAAAAATAAAAACGATTAATATGATCTTTTAAAAAAATGGGTTCTCCATTAACGGTAACTAAGAAATCAAAAATTCCATAACCTCTTTGTATAGCTAAATCGGTTGCAGAAATGGTAAGACTATTTGCCGACAGCATTTCACCATTCACGCTTATATACCGTTCACTCATTTTTTTTCTTTTTTAAATAATGGCAATAATTCTTGAATAGGTAGTGCAGCAACTTTGTTCCCTTTAAATCCAATAGTATCTGCAGCAGCAAGTAGAGAATTAATAATGGCTTCCTCTGTTGCTTCTATAGCAGCCATAAATAGGGGAGAAGTAGCATCATTCGGTAAATTAAGTATTGGCTTTGGTTCATTATTGGTTTGATGTAACACCCTATTTTGCTCATTGGTTGAAAATGCAATTACATAGTCGCCACTGCCATTAGAAGCAATGCCTCCTGTTCTTCCCAAGCCCAACATAGCTCTTTTGGCCAATCTCATGAGGTTGCGGTGATCTAAAGGTGCATCAGTAGCAACAATAATCATACATGAACCATCAACATTATTCAACAACTCATTGCTGAAACTGAATTTTTGTAAATATTCTCCTACAGCAACTCCATCAAGAGTTAATACCCCACCAAAATTAGATTGCACCATTACACCAATGGTATATCCCCCTAAGCTGGTAGGAAGTTTTCTAGAAGCAGTGCCAATACCGCCTTTAAATCCAAAACAAACAGTGCCAGATCCTGCTCCCACAGCACCTTCCATTACATTATTTGTTGTTGCGTTTTGAATGGCGCTTAATACATCTTTTTCGGTCACATGCCTTCCTCTAATATCATTTAAATAACCATCATTGGTTTCACCTACAACCGCGTTAACTGAACTTATTTTTTCATTTCCAACTTGGGCTAGCGTATAAGTGATTAAGCCATTCATTGCTGCAGGAACACTTAAAGTATTAGTAAGAGCAATAGGTGTTTCTAAATTCCCTAATTCATTAATTTGAGTACTTCCAGCTAATTTTCCAAAACCATTTCCAGTATAAACTGCAGCAGGAACTTTTTGTTGAAAAATATTTCCCTGATGGGGCATGATAACTGTTACGCCAGTATTGACGGAATCCCCTTTTTTGATGGTACTATGGCCTACTGAAATTCCATTTACATCGGTAATACTGTTTGATGCTCCAGTTTTTAAAACACCAATTTGAATGCCCCAATCACGAGCTCGTTTATGGTTTTGTGCCTGTACACTAATCGCTAAAATGCTTGTAATGACTAATGTTGAAACTAAATTTACCAAAGTCATATAAGGCATTATTTTTTAGGATAAATCAATGTAGGAATTTTAGTAGAGAAAGTAAGTTCAGCTGCTTTGCTAGGTAAAAATAATTGCTCGAAGAACCCTTTTTTCTGCCTGGTAAATAGTATAATTAAATCTGGATGCTGCTTTCCTATATATTTAGTTAGTCGGTCTACTAATGAGTATTCAATATTTGTTTCAAGGATATTGGCTTTAACACCCGCATAAGCAGCTTTAGAAAAAAGCTTTATCTTTTTAACAATATCAGGATGATTAGTGCCCATGCGCGCATAGTGTAAAGCTTCTGTTTGGCTTTTTAATAAACTGTTTAATTTAGATACTTTACTCAGTTCTGTAACTAGGTTTTCAAAATCTGAAACATAAGTGATTTTTTTGATGGCTTTAGTTTTGTACTTGGATGGTATTGCCATCACAGGAACAGGGGAATGGTTAACTAAATAAGAAGTATGCGTCCCCATTAATTTCCTCAGCACACCTGCACCATTTGTAGCTATACAAATAAATAGACATTTACTTTTAGCCGCATAATCAATGATTGCCTTTTCGGTGCCTTGGGTAAAGTCAATCACAAATTTGCTTTTAATGATTATATTTTTATTTACACCAACAGTTGATGAAACAAACTTCTCCAACTCTTTGGTTAATCTGTGCTTTTCTTCTGTTGCATATTTTTTGTAAAAAGATAAATTCCAAGCGGTCGGCTGCATCATTTCAACTGCCGAATAAAAAATTAGCTCAGCCCCTTTTATTTGATTTGAAAAGTTAGCAGCAAATTGAATGGCAGCTTTTGAATTTGTAGAAAAGTCGGTGGTTACTAAAATTTTCATTTTTCTTTTATTTTTTTATTCGCTCCACTGATGCAATAAAATCCTTTATCAGTTGAATGTTTTTTACTTTGTTGTCGTGCATGGTGCCATGACCAGCTCCTTCAATTATTCCAAATTGGCTATTCTTTACTAAACTACTAAAATAACGAACAGTTTGGGGCCTAGCTTCATCATATTCACCTGTAATGAAAAGTGCAGGTACTTTTATGCTGGGTAAACTTTTAATACGATCATATTTAATAAGTGTTCCAGTAGCAGTAAATTCAGTAGGTCCCCACATATAATTATAAATAAAGCCATTACTAGCAGCCATTACCGTATCTAACTCACTAGTTAGCCTGCTGTTTCTAACGCCAAAATTTTTTGCGTATATGGTATTGGCGTTGATATATGCTTGGCTATTAAAGTCGCCTGTTTTTTCACCATTGGCTATTGCAACTTGTGTACTATCAGGTAAGGTTTTAATTAAAATATCCGCATCTTTTTTCCAAAGTGCTGTACTAAAATAAGGACTGTTGAATATGATTGCTTTTACCCCTTTTGGGTATTGCAAATAATATTCTAATGCTAGTGCAGTTCCCCAAGAGTGACCATGTAGATAAAATGAATTGAGTGCTAATTTGCTAACTATTGCTTTTACTTGTTCTACAAATAAAGGAACTTTTAGTAATGATGTATCTGTATGGAAATCAGATCTTCCACTACCCAGTTGATCAAATAAAATAATCGGACGATCATTTCCAATTGATTCAAATTGATAAAAAGATCTGCTTGTTCCACCAGGACCACCATGCAACATTAAAATAGGTGTACCCTTTCCTTTGCCAATAACACGATACCATATTTTGCCGCCTTGTACAGATATTTTTCCTTCACCTTCCTTTAATTGAGCAAATAAAATAGTAGAAATATGAATGGTTACGATAAAAGACAATACTTTTTTTGCAAACATGGTAATTAATTTAGGCAATAAGCTGTTCCCTTTAAAGGTACACTAAATTAAAAAATATACATCAGGAGTAATGCAACAACTGCTGCCAGCATCAAAAGCAATGCTGCCCCACCTAAAATATTAGACCAAATGCCATTGCAAAATGTTCCCATTACTTTTTTATTATTGGCAATATGCAAAATGATGGCTATTAATACAGGAGCCGTTAAACCGTATAAAATGGCTGCGTATATTAGGGCATTGATTGGTGAAATGCCAATATAGTTAATGGTGAGCCCTAATAATAACGAAATAATAATGATTGTATAAAAGGCTTTGGCTTCTTGAAATTTTTTATCCAATCCATTTTCCCAAGAAAATATTTCTGTAATCATATACGATAAAGCCCCACTTAAAACAGGGATAGCTAAAAATCCTGTACCAATAATTCCAACTGCAAATAAAATATAAGCAGCTTCACCTGCTAATGGTTTTAAAGCTTGTGCTGCTTCCTCTACCGTATTAATTTGATGAATGCCAGCATTAAATAAAACAGTACCGGTTGTTAAAATGATAAAGTACATCACAATATTAGAAAACAACATACCTGTATCTATATCTTGTCGCATTTCTGCGATGATTTTTTTATTCACTACTAATTTCTTTTTTCTATGTTTTAAGTCTTCAACAGACATAGTAGCCTGCCAGAAAAAAAGATAAGGTGAAATAGTTGTTCCTAAAATAGCCACTAGTGTTGCCAAGTATTCTTTGGTAAAATGAATTTTAGGAAAAAATGTATTGGATACTATTGCTTTAAAATCTTGTTTATACAAAAATGGTACGATGATGTAAACCAATAATACCAAGCATAGGTATTTCAAAACAGAAGCAATTTTTTCATAGGGTAGATAAATAATTAAAACCAATAAGATTACAGTAAAGCAAACACTAAAATAATTGGCATCAATAGAGGGGAATAATAAATTTCCAACGGCCCCCATACCAGCAATATTGGCTCCAATATTTAAAACAATAGCAGGAAAACTGAATAGAATCATTAAATAAAGAACAGTTTTTGGATAATGGGTTTTTAAAGTGCCAGAAAGTCCCTGCCCAGAAACCAATCCAATTCTTCCACACATTTCTTGAACAGCAGCCATTAATGGGAAAGTGATAAATGCAGTCCATAAAGTAGTTAGCCCAAATTGGGCACCTGCCTGTGAATAAGTAGCAATTCCTGAAGGATCGTCGTCACTTGATCCTGTAACCAATCCAGGTCCTAAGTTTTTCCAAAATTTTTTTAGGAAAAATGATTTCTTCTTCATTCCTGAATGGTTCTGAATGTGAGATTAATTCTAGGTTCTTTAATTATTTTAGAAGAGGGAAGTTGATGCTGCCAATAACGTTGAGTAGTTCCTTTCATGACCAATAAACTACCATGATGCAAGATAATTTGTTTTTTTTCTTGGGTTATTTTGTGTTTAAAATTAAACTTTCTTTCTGCCCCAAAACTGATGGAAGCAATAGCACCATTAGGTTTTAGCTCAGGTTCCGCATCGCTATGCCAGCCCATGCCTTCTTCTCCATCATGGTATAAATTTAATAAACAAGAATTGTAGGTTTCATTCGATATTTTTTCTACAACAGCTTTTTTACCATTTGCTCCAATTAATTCTATTTTTAATAAATTTTTTCCTTCTTTCAAAGGAAAATCATATTCAAAAATACCGCTTTCATCTTGATAGACACGCTGTCCG